>DUQJ01000085.1 GCA_012837865.1 Clostridiales bacterium
AGATTCTTAACAGAAGAAGTATTTAAAAAACCTGTATTTGTAACAGACTATCCTAAAGATATTAAAGCATTTTATATGAAACTTAATGAAGATGGTAAGACAGTAGCAGCAATGGATCTGTTAGTGCCTGGCATTGGTGAAATAATAGGTGGAAGTCAAAGGGAAGATGATTACGATAAATTAATTAACCGTATTAAAGAAATGGATTTAAAAGAAGAAGATTATGGTTTTTATCTTGATTTAAGAAAATATGGAACAGCAAGACATGCAGGATATGGCTTAGGGTTTGAAAGATGCGTAATGTATTTAACTGGTATGAGTAATATAAGGGATGTCATACCATTCCCAAGGACTGTTAATCACTGCGAACTATAAATATAGTTATATAATAAAAAAAAGGATTATTATATTATAATAATCCTTTTTATGACCTTGTTTTTAATATAGAGCAATTAATTTAATTTAAAAATATAATTAATCTTTTTAAGTGAAAAAAGAAGAATTAAGCCTAAACCATAACAGGCAAAAACTTCACCGATTGCTACGCTGGCCATCATAAAATAAATTGGCATTGCTTCAGCATAGGCGTATTTCAATACCCATGGAATAATAAGCGCATTTGAAATGACAGGTGGCAAAGGAACTAAATATTTATTGTTTCTAAGTTTATATGATAGAGTGGATGCAATTAGCGTTGCTAATGTGCCAAAAATAATATCTAAAATATCTGCCCCTGTTAATATAGCGCTTAAAAAACAACCAATGGTAACACCTGGTATAGCAGCAGGTGTAAAAAAAGGAAGTACAGTTAAAGCCTCAGCTATCCTAAATTGGATAGGACCAAAACTTATTGGTGCTGCCATTATAACTAAAACTGTGTATATGGATGCAATCATAGAAGCATTAACAATAAATTGTGTCTTTTGATTATTCATATTATATCTCCTCTAGTTTTGTTTTACGAGTGGAAGGTCTCGAACACTCGGCGTTTATAATGGGTCATAAAGATACTGGATTTATGACATTTTCAGTATAGCATTATAAAAAATGAAGTCAAGCTGGTAATTGTTTTTACTTGTTCATCAATTTAATTGTGGTATAATTTATCTTACAAACAAATATATTTAATATTTGGAAAGAACCAATATAAATAAAGAGGTGTCTTATGGCGAAACAAAATAAAACTAAAGTTAAAAATAAATCTAAAAGTAAAATAAAAATTAAAACGAAAAAACAAAGATATATTAAAATGAGTATTCAGTTGTTTATTATGTTCTTTTTAATGTTTGTATTATTAATGATTGGAGTTTTTTATAAGAAATATGGAAAGACAATTATTAATATGCAAAAAGAAGCTAAAAAGATTATAAGAGAATCTGATGAGTCTACTTTCCAAGCTGCTCAAACGAGCTTGATTTATGATATCGATGGAAAATTAATTTCAACGATAAAGTCTGAAAAAGAAGTTTATTATTTATACTTAAATGATATTCCGGAAGAAATAATACAAGCAATGGTTGTTACTGAGGATAGGAAGTTTCTTGAACATAATGGAGTAGATTTCATTGCCAATGTAAGAGCAGCGCTTAATTTAATTAAACATAAAGGCAAGATAAAACAAGGAGCGAGCACTATAACACAGCAATTGGCAAGGAATATATTTCTAACACATGAGGTTAGTTATGAAAGAAAAGTAAAAGAGATATTTATAGCCCAGGAAATTGAACGAAAATATTCAAAGTATAAAATAATGGAATTTTATATTAATAATATATATTTTTCTAACGGATACTATGGTATTCAGGCAGCCAGTAAAGGCTTTTTTAATAAAGAAGTAGATAAACTAACTCTATCTGAAAAAGCTTTTTTATGTGCGATACCAAATAATCCAACTTTATATAATCCAAGAACAAACTTAGAAAACACAACATCTAGAAGAGATAGAATTCTTAAACAAATGTTAGATGAAAATAAAATAACATTAGGGGATTATAATGAAGCAATAGAAGAAGAAATTAAGTTGAAGAATAAAAAGACTAAGAAAAACAACTCTGTGGAGACTTATGCTTATTATTCTGCTATAAGAACATTAATGAAAGAACAAGGGTTTATCTTTAAAAATGTATTTGAAAGCAATGCAGAAAAAGAAGAGTATGAGGATAGATATTCAGAGCATTATCACTCAGTTCAAAATGATTTATATATCAAGGGTTATAGAATATATACATCTATTGATATGAAAAAACAGAAATTATTACAAAAATCTTTAGATGGTATTCTTGCAGATTTTAAAGATGTAAATGAAGAGGGAATCTATGAATTACAAGGAGCCTCAGTATGTATAGATAATAAGACAGGCCTTGTTGTAGCTATAGTTGGTGGAAGAGAACAGGATTATGAAGGAATAGCACTAAATAGAGCCTATCAAAGCTTTAGGCAGCCAGGAAGTGCTATAAAACCCTTGATTGTTTATACACCTGCTTTCGAAATTGGATACAGGCCTGATACAATTGTAAATGATAAAAAGTTTGATGGTGGACCTAATAACTCAGGCGGGAAATATCGTGGGAATATTCCTTTAAAAGAAGCTATAGCAAGATCAGTAAATACTGTTGCTTGGAAGATATATGAGGAAATAACTCCGCAGGTAGGATTGTCTTATTTATTAAATATGAATTTTTCAAAAATTGTTAAGGATGATTATTACCCTTCAACATCGTTAGGAGGATTTACAATAGGAGCAAGTCCCTTAGAAATGGCAGCAGGGTTTTCAACCTTAGTTAATGATGGATTTTATAGAGAACCAACTTGTATTATAAAAATTACTAACTCAGAGGATGATATTATATTTAAATCAAAGCCAATAGAAGAATCTGTATATAAAAGCTCGGCTGCTAGGTTAATGACAGAAACGCTCGTAGATGTAATTAAAAGCCCTATAGGAACAGGCAGTGGCTTATCATTAAAGAATACAGTTGCCGCAGGGAAAACGGGCACAACATCCAATAAGAAGGATGGTTGGTTTGTTGGATACACACCATATTACA
>DUQJ01000086.1 GCA_012837865.1 Clostridiales bacterium
AATATATATTTAATCTTAGAGATAGCACAATAATCCATTGCTAATAATAAATTTAAACTATGTAAAAGAGATAAAGGTAACCCATAGGTCACCTTTATCTCTTAATTAATTCACCATAAGTTTTACTTAAACTTGCTGTTTATATATTCATCTGCCCAATTTATATCTAAAATATTAGAAGTTTCAATATACATTTTTTGTACATTTATTGATAATTCTGATTTAATTTCACTTTGAGCATAATGTACTATTATAAGTAAAACATCAAAATTTAGTATAATAATTATATATGATAATTGGAGGTTGAACTAATGAAGGTTAAAAATATAAAACAAATTGAACCAGTTGAATCTAACTGCATATCAGTAGATTCTTATAATAAATTGTTTGCTGTTGGTGAACAAGGAAACTTAATGACCCACAATAGTGTATCTCAACAAAATGTAATAATTAGTTGTCTATTGAGACCTGAAAACTGGGTAATCTTAGGAATAGATCTAAAAAGAGTGGAATTAACAAGATTTAAGAAGTTTGGAGTTAAAGTTGCAACAGATCTTGAGACTGCAGTAGAATTCCTAAGATTTGCTCAAGCAGTAATGATGAAAAGATATGAAAGAATGGAAGAATTAGGAGTTAATGACTTTGAAGATTTACCAGAACCTTTGCAAGCATTAATGGTTATGATTGATGAGGCTGGCGAACTGTTGTCCCCTACAGGCGCTAAAGCGTTATCTGAGAATACTAAAATAATGACATCTCAAGGTTACAAATTGCTTAAAGATATAAAAGTAGGAGATATTGTATTAGACAACAATAGCAAACCAACAAAAGTTACTGCCAAGTATAAACCTATAACTCAGAAGCATTATAATGTTAAAATTTCTAGAGACAAAGATGGTGAAAGAGAAGAATTCATCGCAGGGGAAGAACATTATTGGGTAGTTTACATTGCTCACCCAGATGACAATATTGATGGACCATTACTTTTGGACACAATGGAAATTAAAAAAATGATGACAGAAAACCAAAGTAAGCCTGAAGAAGAGAGAAGAAAGTTGAAGATAAAGAAGGTGAAGGCTGCTACAGCAAGCTAAACACTTGTGAGTTGATATTATTAATCAACAATAGGGAGATAAGAAGAAAGCTTGCTGAAAAGAACGAAGATAGAGTGTTTGAGTGCTTTTCAGATAAGCATGAAATTAAGTCTGACAGACCAAGTGGAAAATTCTTTGATAAAAATGTAGGAAAGCATGCTTCTAAGGTTTTTGCAGACATGGCTAGTGACCACAAGTTCTATAGATATGCAAACAATCAGGGAGATGCAGAAGAACATTATGCAAGAACTGGAACTAAGATCATTAATTACAACGAAGATACTGTTGCTCAAAAGGTGGCCTTTGAGTTAGCAAAGGAGTTCCATGACAACAAGGTTCTCAATGGTGTTCTTAATTCAGACAACAAGCAAATAGTCAACAGAATGAGGAAGAGACTTGAGAAAATGTTTCCAATAGAAGACTAATGAAAAAAGTAGCCCATAAGGGCTGCTTTTTTGTTACTCTAAGTTATCTCTTGACATGTCATAAACTCCTGCTAAAATAGTTCCTCGAGTTTCTTTTGGATCTGTGCTCTTGTCTCCTATTCTTCCATGGGAAACTAATGTGTTTTTAAGTTCTCCTGAAGAAAACTTGAAGTCTACGTCGTAAACAGTGTCCGGACCTCCACTTAAGTAGTCGTTAAACTCTTCTTCTGAGTCAAAGTCCTCTTCAACCATTGAGTACTCATAGACTTCACCTTCAACCTTATACTCATCTTCTCCAATCTTACTTACGTTAGCTTTCAGTTCTACAGGAGTGTTTAAGAAAGACTCAGTGTTGTAGGATACTGATAAGTCTTCTTCTGATAAGCCCTTGTCTAAGACTTGCTTGACATTATCTTTGTTCATAGGCTCTCTCATAGCGCTCCCAGTTGCCTGGTACTTGTTTCCTTGATAATATTCATCAATATTGTACTGAGATTGGATATTGGCGTCAGCAGCTGAGTGGGCCTCCTCCATAGAGTTAAAATCTCCCATTCCACCTAATGGGCTGACTCCTGAGATTATTCCGTGTTGACTTTCAAGCTTTTTGTCAATATGCTCTTGGGCCTCACTTAATGTATCAAAGTGCTCGCCTTCTCCACCTAATGGACAATTTCCAGATTTTGCTTTACATGGTGCTGGAACCCCATGTTTATTAATATGAAATTTTGACATCTTCAATCAACCTCCTATATTGTTATGTTATAAAAAATATTATGCAACATCTCATACAAATATCGCTTAAGTGGCTGATGCTTGTAATAGCTGATATTACAACACAAACAAAAAGGAGGTTTACACATGACAAATAAATGGCATATTAACAAAAAAGGAACTCCTGCGTTATGCAGGGCTAAAAAGGGAAACTGTCCTCTTGGTCAACATTATGATTCAGAAACAAACGCAAGCAATGCAGTAGAATCTCAGATGAAGGAGCAGTACGGACTGCTTCCACAAAATAAAATGAGTGTTGAACGGAAAAAAGATTTAGCTGAACTTATAAAGAGAATCTCTGGAACAAGGGCTCCTGGATTTGATTATGAAATATACGCATCTCTTTCAATTGCAGAAGAAATGGGTTTAAATAAGGTTTCTATAACAGACAAAAATGGCTTGACAGTTAACATTGCAACAGATAACGACAATAAACAAGTAGATGCAAGTCTTTATGTAGATAGATCTGTCAAAGCAATTAAAAATTATTATGAAGGAATGGGCGTTCCTATAAAAGATGAATCTACCTTAGCAAGAGTAGTTTACCATAGTGATGACATCAATAAAGGAACTCTTGTCCAGTCCGGTGGACCCAATGTTCTAGACGCTGCAATTATTAAAGCAGATGAAATAGTAGATATTGTGGAAATTAAGAATATTTCTGGGGGGGCTCAGCTTCCTGTAACCACACTTAAAATAGATCAGTATGGACACATATCTGACAAAAGTTTAAACTTGCAAAAGAATTACATGAAAGAGGCTATAAAACATGTGAAGATACAAGACGCTGATGGAACAGATCATAAGGTAGACTTTGGGGACCCTGAGAAAAATAAGAGATTCCCATTACATCATTTTGTAGAACAATATAAGGATAAAGGGGCTACCTCCTTCATATACACAACTAATAATGGTGAAGAGATAAACAGAGTTGACTTGACACGAAATACCGATGAAGTTGTTGACGACCTTATAGATAGAAACATTGAGGCTAACGTGACTTTAAGGGCTAACCTTAGCAGTAAAAAGGCAAATCAAAAAGATATTAAACGATTCAATAATATTCTAAGCAAGGATTACTTTAAATCCGGGAGAACTTCAAATACAGAATCCTTCACTTTGAAAAGCATTAAAGAGGATAAGATCTCAAAGGCTGGCAAGTTTGTCCGAGTCGGTGGATACATTCTTCCTATTAAATATGACAATTACAAGGAGAACTTAAATAAGAGAATAAATAAGTCTGACATGAAGGCTTTCCGACTTGTGCTTACTGGGAATATTAAAACTCATTATTAAATACAACACCACAATAATTTTAAGAGATACTGACTTAAATGGATAGTGTTTCTTTTTCAATACCAACGTGCAGGAAATGTCTTATATAGACTGTGCCAACTCCTATTATTAGACTACAATAAATAACCCAAATAAACTTTCAAATTTAATCTTTGTAACTAAATAAATTAAAAACAACAAGAGAGTCTTTTAAGAGACTCTCTTGTTGTTGGTAAATAAAATTATTTATTTTTAAGATATAGTACACTTACTGTAATTTTAATCAATATATGCTTTCTCTTGATAAATCATATAGTCCTGTAGATATAGCCCCAATTGATTTATATTCTTCCTTGGTTTTTGCAGCTATTACAGACATTCCTGACGGCACCTTTTCCACATCATATCTAGAAAATCTTTGTTCCTTTTTTAATATATCTTTAAGTTCATCCCCAGTAAACTTAAGGTTTACATCGTGCTTAGTATCTGGATTATCATTTATATAGTCCTTAAATTCTTTTATTGTGTCAAAATCATCCTCAAACATAGAGTATTCTTTAAATTCTCCTTTAATTTGATACTCATTATCTCCAATCTTTTTAATTTCAGCCTTTAAGTCAATAGGGGTGCCATAAAATGAATTAGCATTGTAATCTAAAGAAAATTTTCCATATTTAAATCCATTATCAAATACTTCTTTTACATTGTGCTTATCTATAAGTTTTGTGAATCTGCTGGCTGCCTTTCTTGATATTGCGAAATCATTAAGTTGATAAGTTGATTCATAGGGCTTATCTTGTTCCATAAGCATTTCTCTCGTTACTTGCACCTCCTCAATATCATCCCTTAGTAATTCCTCATGAGCACTACCTGCATAATAAACTTCTCTAATATGCTCCATTGCCTCCAATTCGTCATCGAATAAGTCATCTCCAAATTGGTATTTATAAACATAATCTCCTTCTTGAATAATAATACCATGTTCAGTCTCCACTATATATGACTCATCCTCTTCACTATTCACTTCAGGTAAATACCCATGTTCTGAAGCATTTGCTTTGTCAGCGTAAGCTTGAGCTTCTTCTTGAGTGTCAAAGTGATTGTCATTACCACTTTCACCACCATAGGGACAATTTCCTTTTTTCGCTTTACAGGGGGCAGGTACTCCATGCTTATTAATATGAAATTTTGACATAATATCTCCTCCTTTTATGATATATATAATAAAATATCATAAGGTCACAATTTATGAAATGGTATAATATATATATAAATTATTTTATGTATTTTTCAAACATTAACAAATGAAAGGAATAACAAAATTGTTTACTAAAAAATGTCCACTTTGTAAAAAAATATTTAATACAAATAGGGAGAAACAAATATTTTGCAAAACACCTCATGAGATAATTTGCTTTGGATGCAAGAAAAAATTTATGTTAAAAAAACCAAAAAAAGATCAATACTTATATACTTGTGGAGATTACGAATGCAGATCAATTCTCACAAAACATGTCAACATGAAAAAGTATGGTGTAGAAAACACTACTCAACTTAAAGAAGTACAAGAAAGAATGAAAAAAACCACATTTGAAAGATATGGGGTAGAACATGCATTTCAATCTGAAGAAGTTAAAAATAAAATAAACAAAACAAATTTAAAAAGATATGGAACAAAAAATCCAAGATGGCACAATGAAGAATCTAGAAAAAAGGCTGAACAAACAAATTTAGAAAGATATGGCCATATAAATCCTTTTGGAGGAAAAGAAATAAAAGAAAAGATTGTAAATATAAACATGAATAAATATAGTGTTCCTTGGACAACTCAGGCTGAAGAAGTCAAAGCAAAAATGAAACAATCTTATATTGAAAATTTTGGTGTTGATAATCCAGCTAAATCGAAAGAAGTACAGATAAAAATGAAGAAGACTACACTTAAAAGATATGGATCAGAACATTACATGAATTCTGAAAAAGGACAAGAAGAATTTCAACAAGCTATCTTTGATAAATATGGAGTATATAACAGTTCTCATATTGGTATAAAAAATTATGATGATTATATTAATCTTGAAAAGTTTTTATTAAAAACCGATAAATCTATAACAGAAATAGCTGAATACTTTAATCTACCTAGAAGAAGGATTAGAAAAATAATTATTGATTTAGGTTTACAAGATCACTTTGAAGATCTATATGTTAATTCAATAAAAGAAGAAAACTTTGAAAACTTCTTAACCAAAAATGAAAATTTAAAAGAAATTAAATATATTAGAAATGATAGAACAGTTTTAAAAGGTAAAGAAATAGATTTCTATTTTCCAGAACATAATCTTGGTATTGAAATATCCCCCACATATACCCATAATTCAAAAGTTGGTTGGGGAGGAAAAGGCAATGGATTATCTTCAACATACCATTTAAATAAATTCATTGATTGTGAAAATAAAGGTGTAGAATTATTAACAATATTTGATTGGCATGATTGGAACAAGATTTTAGAAATGATTGAAAATAAATTACAAGGTTCGAACAAAAGAGTTTATGCTAGAAAAACGCAATATTCTGAAGTTAATTATATTTACAAAGATCTTTTTAATAAGCTTTCAGAATGGCATATTTTGAGTTTACCTAGCAACTTCAAAAGAAAGTCTGATGTTAGTATATTGTCTTATCAAAATACAATTGTTGGGATTGCACTTTGGGGTGATATTAATAATAATACAATAGAATTAAAAAGATTAGTGTTTAAACCTGGAGTAAGTGTGCCAGGAGGAGCTTCTAAGTTGATTAAAAATTATATTAAAGATAAAAATCTTCAAGGAGTTTCTACGTTTAGTGATTGTGATTTAGGAACTGGCTCAGTTTATAGAACTATAGGATTTGAATTAGTTGAGGAATCTAAACCAGTTTTGAATTATTATAATATCGAGCATGATAAACATATCAAACATTTTTCTTTGATTAGACAGGGTGCTGATAGACTGCTTAAAAATTTTCCTAATTACAATCATGTAGGGATTGGCGATAATTTACCAAGTAATAAAGAAATAGTCGAAAGCTATGGATTCCTACCTGTTTATGATTGCGGATACAGAAAATGGAAATTAAATCTTTAAGATAAGGAGGAAAATGCGTGAAAAGTAATTCAGTAATATCCATTGATGACTTTAATAATTTAGATGAAGATTGGTTTACGATAGATGACATTGAGACAACTGAACCAAAAGATGAACTATATTGCATATCTGTGGATTCACCTGACAAGCAATTTTTAATAGGTGAACTAGGGGTACCTACTCACAATACAGATGAAGCAAAAGAGGCTGATGAATTAAAAGGCGAATCAGTTATGATTATAGGTTCCATTGCTCGCTTAGGCCGGGCTTCAGGTGTACACATCGTAATTGCCACGCAAAGACCAGATGCAAAATTAATTCCCGGTGAAGTCCGAGACAACTTAGCAGTACGCATAGGTTGTGGTAGATTAAAGCCATCTGCCTCACTTATGATGTTTGATTCAAATATTGGGCAAAGAATACACGCCAATCCCAAAGGCGGAATGTATGTTCAAGTGCATGGTGCTGGCAACATGGGACAAGGATTCTTCGCGCCAAACTCATGGCTAGACAAATATTATAATGAACATGGTTTATTTGAGAATGCCAAGCCTGCTGAGGTTGTAAAAGATTTAGATGACACCATGAAGAAAGCAGACAAAGAATTTATAGAATATTGGGACGAAGATATGGATGCATTACATGAAGTTGCTGATTAAAAAATCAGCAATTTTAATTTTAAAGACTAATGAATTAAAATAAGTAAATGGAAAGAGGATTAATATGTTAACTTTCTCTAAGAATAACTCTGTTGTATTTTGCAAAACCAAAGATAAATATGGTGGGCTTTCAAATATGTGTGCTGGTTATCCCATAAACGTCAATGGAGTTATCTTTAATACATCTGAAGCTTTATATCAATCATTGAAATTTCCACATAATGTAGAAGTTCAAAGAAAAATATTAGAAGCTAGAAGCCCTATGGCAGCTAAAATGATAAGTAAGGAATTTATTGAATTTGAACGCCCTGATTGGCGTGAAGTTAATATAGACATTATGAGATGGTGTCTAAGGGCTAAGTTGATATGCAATTGGAGTAAGCTAGGTGAACTTCTAATGTCTACATATAATCTTCAAATAGTAGAGTTGTCTTACAAAGATGACTTTTGGGGTGCCAAACCAATAGGTGATAATTTTAAAGGTTATAATATATTAGGAAGACTATTAAATGAATTGCGTGATGATTACATAAAAACTGGTGACCGTGCTTGTTATCAACTTAAACCATTAAATATACCTGACTTCTTATTATTTAATGAACAAATAGAAAAAATAGTAATAACACGAAATCATACTAAGGGGATATAAAATGTTAGATGCAAATAAAAAAGATTATAAAAATATGATTAAAATTTTAATTATTTCTTTGGCATTACTATTTTTCTCAATATTTATATTTGGAGTGATATTAGTTTACTTCTTTCAAGTAATTAATGTTCCAATAATAATTGCCGGCACACTTGCTAGCCAGTTATCAATATTATTTTATGGATTAATATTATTAGGCAATAAATTGTCTATAAATAAAGTAATTAATGAAGATCATTCATTTGATACATTATGGATGGGAATAAAAATAACTATTATAGTGTTATTAGTCAATTGGATAACTGGGTTTATTTTTACTCATGATGGAAACATACCTGATTCTACTCAGCAAGTACTGAACAATAAATCTTTTTTATTAACTTTTTTATTTCCTGTTATCATGGCGCCAATATGCGAGGAGTTTACATTTAGGGCTGGCCTGAAGCGTGCCTTAATGGATAGAGGCGGGTTCAATGGATTGATGTATGTAATTCTATCAAGTGTTATATTTGGCTTGCTACACTGGCAGCCGGCGTCATCTACTGCATTAGCTCACGTAACATTAACAACATTAATGGGTGTGATATATAGCATTACATATTTAAAGACTAAAAGTATATATGTATCTATTGTAAGTCATATGTTATATAATGGGATAGTTGTTACATTAGCCTCTTTCATACAATAGGTATAATATATATAAATGCAATATGATATATCATTTAAATAAAAGTGTTAAATAATAAGGAGGAATAAAAATTGAGTAAGTTAGAATTTACAATAGATGACATTTTTGGAGATAGCTTGAATTTAAAGTTAGAAAAAGAATCAAATGTTCAAGAGCCGATAGTTAACAAGGTTGACGAAAAGCCCAAATTAATAAAAGTAATGAAAGATGGAATTATTATATTAAGTGAAGAATTAATGAATAAAGTTAAAAAGAAAAACTTGTCGGCTAGTACGATCTCATCTTTTTTTCAATGTCCTGCAGATTGGTTGATGGATTCTTTCATATTACCACTCATAGACCACGAAGAACCTATATATTTTGTAAGAGGACACATATTTCATGATGCCATGGAGAATTTTTTTAGATTGTCTAAAAAAAACAGAAACAGAAAAACTCTTAGCCAAATAACTATGAAGGTTATAAAAGACAAATATAAAAACGTATTAAACGACAAAGAAACAATGATGTGGGTCAAAGAAGCTCTTCAAGGTTATATTGAGACAGGATTCCCTTATAAAGATGTTACAGTGGCTCAAATAATTAAAGATGAACACAAAGGACCTGAGTTAGGTGTAGAAATATTTGTTAAAGGCAAATTGGGAGACACTACAAAAAACGTAGTAGGATTTATAGATAGAGTTGACCAACAGGCTGATGGAACCTTACAAATAGTTGATTACAAATCAGGAGGTAAAATATATCCATTTGACCCTAGTAAAGAAATTAGTGATAGTAATGATTTTGGTTACTGGAGACAACAATTAGCATATACTATGTTATTAGAGCAGGCTGGCCATAAAGTTAGTAGGGCAATATTAGAATTCCCAATAGCAAAAGGTACCGTTGAGGTAGATGTATTTAATGAAAACTTAAGAAAGCAAGTGGAAAAAGATTTTGAGGCTGTAGATTCAGCTTTAAATAAATGTATTGAAAACAACTTCTTCCCATTCAATGGACATTTTTTCTGCAAGTGGTGCGGAATGTTAAGTCCTAACTTTAAGATTTCAAAATATGGAAATCTTAACGTAAGCTGGGCGGATCTAAGTCAATATGTAGAACATTTGCAATAATGATTAAATTAATGAGGAGGGATCTGCATGGCTAGAAAAAGATTAATTCCTAAATCAAGGGAAATAATAAAAGAGGCGGCAGATATAATCAAAAATACCGAAAATGATGAAGCTGCAATTTCATTTCTAAGAGATACACTAGAAGATGATTATCCCAATTTAGATCTGGGGAGGATGAATTTACATGAGGCTGTTAATTCATTGAATGTGAAAGAATATAAAAAATCTACAAGCATAATGAATGTAGAAAATTTAAATGAAACACTTGGAGATTTTATTAATATCCAAAAAAATAGAAAAAATAATAATAGTAAAAAGAATAGAAAACCCAAAACAAAAAGAAGACGTAGGAAAAAATGATTAGTATAATAATAACAAATATTAAAACATTTAAAGGAGAGATAATATTATGAGCAATTATCAAGAATTATATAAAAAATATAGGCCAAAAGATTGGGATGGGTTAGTAGGGCAAACCGGTGTTGTTAGAGACTTAAGAAAAGAAGTGGTTAGCAATCAAATCCCTACAGCTTACTTATTTGCTGGCAAACAACATGGGTGTGGCAAAACATCAGCTGCATGGATTATGGCAAAAGCAGTTAATTGTGAGAATTTAGATAAAGAAACGGGCAATCCTTGTAATGAATGTCAAACATGTAAAAATATTGACAATAACAATCAATTGGGTGTTCATTATGTATCAATGGCTAACAATGGCTCAGTAAAGGATGCAAATGACATCATTAGGCAAGCTCAAATGTCACAACCCATCAATAGACCGGTGTGGATATTGGATGAATCTCATAGAATGTCTAAGGAAGCTGCGGAGGCTTGGTTAATTCCATTAGAAAGTCCTAATATGAAAGCACTATTTATATTTTGTTCTACAGAGCCAGAAAGAATGATAGATACTGTCAAGTCTAGAGTTCAGCAAAAAAGCTTCAGAAGCATTAATGCATTAGATATTTATAAACACTTAGAAAAAATTTCACAAATTGAAAATTTAGAGCTTACTGAAGATCAATTAAAATCTGCCTCTCTTGAAGGTAATGGAAGTCTTAGAAACGCCTTACAAAACTTAGAAGTAATAGCTCGCGATGGCAAACTTGCTGGTTCATATAAAAACAAAATATTATCAATGCTAGCAAGCAGGAACTATGTTAAATCATTAGAGGTTTCTGCAGAAATGGAATCAGAAGGGCAAGATTACCTGCAAGCTACTCAACAACTCTATAGAGACTTTAGTGATATGTTATTATTAATTGCTGGCGCCACACCTTCAGATAACGTAGGAAATCCTAAAAGTTATTTAAAATTTGCTTCCTCAATAGGGCCACATGGTATACTTGAGGCTATCAAATTATTGGGTGACACTGTAAATACTATGGTGTACAATACTGTAGACAATAGAATATTATTTGAGGTTTTAATGTTCAAGCTGATTGAAGTAATCAAGAAATATATAAGCACAAACACTAAAAAATAATTAAGGAGAGTTGATAGATATATGAGTAAAAAAAAGATAACAAAAGTTGATTTTTCAAAAATTGCAGCCAATATAATCAAATCTCCCTTAGAAAACTTTGTTGAAGATAGTTATTTGCCTTATGCACATTATGTCATAATGAACCGCGCATTGATATCTGATGATGGATTAAAACCTGTGCAAAGAAGAATATTGTATGCAATGGATCAACTAGGGCTAACAGATAAAAAGGATTATATTAAGGCAGCTCAGATAGTTGGAGAAACAATGGGTAAATACCATCCTCATGGTGACGCTAGTATTGGAGACGCCTTAGCTAGAATGGGTCAACACTTTTCTATGAGGGTGCCACTAATTGATGTACATGGATCTGTAGGATTCACTACTGGCGATGATCCGGCTGCTCCAAGGTATTGGGAGGGTAGGCCAACTGCAGCTGCTATGGAATTAACTAGGGATCTTAAAGAAGGTGCTATAGAAATAGGAGTTAACTATGATGGTAAATTTCCTGAGCCTGCTATGTTGCCAATTAAGTGGCCTAATGGCATTATAAATGGCTCTCAAGGAATAGCTGTTGGTTATTCATCTAATATAATCCCACACAACCCAACTGAAGTTATGAATGCTATTATAGGTTTAGTGAAAAATCCTGAGCTAACCACTGATGAAATTATGAAAATAATGCCTGGGCCAGACATGGCTACTGGTGGGGTACTAATAGGATATGAAGGTGTTAAGGAATATTATGAAACTGGCAAAGGTACATTTTTAATTAGGGGCAAATATACTATTGTTCCAGGTGCTAGAGGCACCCATCAAATTATATTTAGCGAGGCTCCATATCAGGTGTCTGGAGAGCAGATTGTAACAGCTATAGATAATAGTAAAAAGAGAGATAGACTTAAGGAAGTGTCCCAAGTTAAAGACTTGTCTGACATTAATAGTGGTTTTAAATTTAGTGTAGGAATAAAAGCCGGAGCAAACCCAGAAGTGGTTTTAAGAGATTTATTTAAATGGACACCTTTAGAACAGTCTTTCCCTGCTAATATGAATGTGTTAAAAAATGGTATACCTGTGGTAAGCCCAATGAAAGATCTATTGTCTGGATTCATAAACTTTCGCAGTGAGTGTATTGTAAATAAGGTAAAATTCAGGATTAACGATTTAGATAAAAGTGTAGAAAGGCTTTCTGGAATAATAGCAGTATTAATAGATATTGATAAAGCAATAAAGATTATTCGCAATGCCGAAAACAATGATGTAGCTAACAAGAACTTGCAAAAACATTTTAAATTAAATGAAGAACAAGCATCTTATATATTATCAATGAGATTAAGAAGACTTACTAAGTCAGATTCAATAAGCATTAAAAATCAAGTGAAAGAATATAAATCTGAACTGAAACTGTTGAGAAATGTTTTGAAAGATGATGAGAAATTCAAAGAATACATGATATCTGAATTGGAATCTACTAAGGCAATTATAGCTGACAAAAGAAGAACTGTCATAAATAACAAAACAGAAGAGGAACTCAAGAAAGAGGCTGCAGCTATCAAGAAGGCTAACGCTAGATTGAAAAAGAATGCCGATTGTTACGTTACATTATTTGCTGACGACACAATCACAAGGACATCTGAGCCTTACAAGCAGGTCGGGTCTCCTGTCGCTATATTGACTCAAGTTGAAACTAAAACTCAAGAAAATTTAATATTTGTGACGCGAACTGGAGAAGGCTTGAGATTGCCAGTTTCATATATACCTGAAGATACTATCATAGATGTTAGTATCTCAACAGGGCTTCAATCTGGTAGTGTTGTAGGGGTTGGCAAGGACAACATCGATAAAAATAACGTTGGAATATTAGTAGTTACTACAGCAGGTGGAGTAAACGTAGTAAATGGATTCCCAGTTGCTGATAGATTCCAAATGGTTAAATTAAAAAAAGATGAATCAATTGTAATGGGTCATTCCCTATCTAATGTAGATGTTCAAAATAAATCGCTTGTAATGGTGTCTTCTGATGGATATATATTAAATTTTCCTGTTGACCAAGTTAGGACATCTAATTATGGTGCAGGAACGGTCAGAGGAATGAATTTAAATGATGGTGAACATATAGCTGGAGCATCCGTAGCAGACAAAGATAAAGATGAAGTTGTGTCTTGCACACATCAAACAATAAAAGTTACTGCATTAAAAGATATACCTGATAGAAATAGGAACGCCAAAGGTGTTATCTTACAAAGACTCAGCAAGGAAGATGAGGTCTTAAACGCCTTTGCAAGTAGTAGAGTGATAGCAAATAAGGCTGGCAAAAGCTTAAGATTACCCATCTTGACAGATAGAGCAACATTAGGTACTAATAGAATAGGCTCTGGAATTACATTAGGACATCATGAGATGAAATAAAATAAACATAAGGAGCCTTAACCATAGGTTTCTTTTTGTTTATATAATATTATTTAATTAAATAATACATAGTATAATAAATAATATTAATTTCAATTCATATATAAAATCATGGAAAAGGCATTCTAATGATATTTCATTGAAGGAGGTGTTAACTATCTTAATAAAAAGAATAAAATCAGACTCAGGGCTTATGGGACCCACACACGCCTTAAGTGCTTTGGCATTTGCTCTTATGCTCACTTGGTTAGCAAGCGACTTTATGTTAAAAAATATAATAGGAAGCACAAATGTTGTAGTATTTATAACAGCAATTATAATAATAATTGGATCCTCACTTTCGCCAGACTTTGACGCCGTAAAAAGTACGTCTATAAACACTTTGGGAATAATAGGTATTATGCTATCAAAAATTATGAGAGCTTTTAGCTCTATGGTGCAATCCTTGATTAAAGGTCCATATGATAAGGATTCAGATCCTCACAGGGGATTTTGGCACACGTTTATAGCAGCTGGCTTAGTAGGTCTTATGGTTTCAGCCATAACAAATATTAACATTAAGATTTTTATTGTAAATAATATTACTTTAACTGTTGCGACATTGTCAGTGATATTCATTGTTTATATTAGTATTCAACTTGTTTTAGCTAGCTTATTTAAAGGATTTTACAAAAAAACAAAGAACAAATTTATTGGTGGCTTAATAATGAGTGGTGTTAGCATGCTATCAACAGTTATGTTAGTTTTTTCTTTACCAGCTGACTTGAGTTACTCATGGGTGGGAGCTGCAGTTACCTTTGGATGGATAACACATTTATTGGGAGATATGTTGACAGTCTCTGGCGTTCCTATATTATTTCCTATTAAATTTAAAGGCAAAAGATGGTGGAACTTTAGATTCCCATTAGGTATAAAAGCAGGTGGCTATATTGAAAAAACCTTGTTGATTCCAGTGTTTATCATAATAATTATATTTTCATTATTCAAAGTGATTCCAATATTAAATTAAGACAAGGAGGATATATCATGAAGTTGCCACAACTACCACAATTAGACCTAGATAAAGAGAGAGATCTAGATAAAAAGAGCAGTAAAATTGACAAAAAATTTGACCAAAATAAACAAAAAAAAGCAAAAATATTGCGACCCAAAATACCTAAATCTCAATACGATGCAGAAGGAAATCCAATATTAACAGTTCCAGATCTCAATGATATTGAATTAAATAATGAAATTGATAAATATTTTGGTATATATGAGGAGGATTAATTATGAGAAGACGAAAAGGAGGAGCAATGGGGAATGTAGTTACTATATTTATTGGCCTTGTATTGTTCGGAATATTCCTAGCAGTGTTAAATCAATTTGGAGGCGATTTAGGGGCGTTGTTTCAATGGTTATTAAACGGCACTTGGAATTTTATTACATCAGTGAGAGATTCAATATCTAGTTGGAGCACATTTCAAAGATTGTTTTAGGACAATCTTTTTTTTATTTAAACATTGACATCTTGTTGTTAATATGGTATAATATACATATATAATCAATGAATAAATTTGAGGAGGAACAACACATGAGAGAACTAAGGGAAAAGTGGATAAATGACTTCACATCATTAGGAGTCCCTGTTAAATCAGAGGGTAACACGATGGTTCGACCTGAAACTAGAACAAGCATAGCAATTGGTAAAGTTGAGAATTTAAGTGAGGCTGGCAAAAATAATTTAAAATTAACTATCAAGGTGCCTGGCGCTAAATATGATTTTTCGGGATTTTTAAATGATAACTCGCCAGTTTCAAGTTTACTTAAACAAGCTAAGGAAAAAAATGTTCCAATTGCAGTTAGATTTGAAAAGAAAAGAAAGAAAGGTATTAGTCCTAGTATAAAGATACAAGAGTTAATTAAGGATTCTAACACGGCTAGAGATAGCATTGTAAATATAGTTGCTGGGATTTATAACTTTAATAATTCAGAATGGATTTTAACTGATGACGCCGTAAGTAATCCAAAAGAGGACCCAGAAAACATACAGAGAGAGCTTGATAACGCCTCTTACAGCACATCTAACTTTTTTAATAGTGGACAGAAAAAGATTCAAACTACCGATGCAGACTGGAAAACAAATCATTTAATATCTATGTTCACCTATGGTAGTGAGCATAATCTAGACAATGAAATAGGTTTAGAAACTAAGGCAATCAAAGTGCTTGCATCTTATATGTTAGCCGCTTGTGATAAAGTTCAAATGACAGCGCTTGGTATTGAAGCCCCTAATTATAGTGATTATTCACACACTAAGGCTAGGGGGATGTTATTCTCATGGATGAGAATTAATCCTTTGTCTATAGAAATCATGGGTGCAAAAGGTGGATTCAGCGAATGGATAAATAGATTCATTGAAGAAAGTGTTGAGATTTGGGAATGGGCTAAAACTGAATCTACAAAGTGATAAATAATTAGTAATTTTATCAGCAATGAGCAAGAAGACACCGACCTCAAGCATTTTGCCAAGCAAAATGGTAGGTGGGTGATGAATTGCTCCACTTTGATTACTTACTTCTATTGATATAATAACATTATAATATTAAATCAACCGTGGGAAGCACGGGGCTAGTCTGTTTATGCTGTGATGAACCAATGTCACTCGAGCAGAAACACCGACCTCAAACATTTTGCAAAGCAAAATGGTAGGTGGGTGAGTCTTCATATTACAAAAACTTAAAAGTTTGTGATTAGCAAAAAGAGCATATATTGATGCTCTTTTTGCAATATTAATGTTAATTTGATATTCATTTATAAAGCACTAATCTTAATGATATAACAGCATGACAAATCTAGTATAAAGGAGACAAATATGAATAATAAAAAACTAACTATGGAAGAATTAAATTATGTTCAGAAAGAGATATCACACAAAGGTAAAAGTATATCTAAAACATATATTTTAACTTTGGTTTTGGGTCTACTGGGAGTACACAAAGCTTACTTGGACAAAACTAAGTCTGGAGTTGTAAGGGCATTTTTGACGTTGCTAACCGCAGGGGTGTTGTTGAATATAAATTCTACTATGAGTAATATTAGTTTTAGCGCTAAAACTGCAAAAGAAGTATTGGCCCAAAACGCAATATTAGCTGTAGTATTTATAAGTCTAACATTTATTGGTATAATATGGACATTGATTGATTTAATTCTTATTCCTAAATGGATTAAGGAGATAGATTTGAAAAATGAAGCCATTGCTACAGAAAAGGCTGTACAAGCCAGATATGTATCTGAACATCTATTAAAAGATCAATTGTCTAAACATTTAATAGAGCAAGTTAAAAAGGAAGTGGGTGTAAAAATCAATGAAGAAATTGAAAAAGCCTTAAATGTCTTGCAAACAGGAGATAAACAAAAAGAGGTTTATAAATACAAAGCCCCTTTATTATCTGAAGACGCAATGGTGCATAAAGACATTAATCAAATAATTGAAGAGGACTTAAATCACAAAGAGGATAACAAAGAATACCCAGATCATAAAAGCCAAGTTAATATAGACATATTAAAGCCTGATGAAATTAAAGAGGAATTTGAGGAGGATATACAAACAATATCTGTTCCATTAAGTGAACTTGTTGAAAAAAGCGATATTGATTATGGTGTAAGATCATTAAGTGTTAATTAATGATTTGCAAATATAATTTGATAATTAAAGTTATGTAAAAAACAAGGAGGAATTTCATTATGAAATTAAGAAGAAAAATAGGATTAATGTTAGCAATTATGTTGTCATTTAGTTTAGTGCCATCATTTGCTAGATTAACAGGTGAAGTTGTTCAAGCGTCAGAGTTTCAATACTCTTGGATGTCAAACATTGTTAAGGTATCAAATGATAGTGAATTAAAATTAGGTTCAGCACCAGTTGTGACAATCAAAGAAGATTTTGGTGTTTGGGAAAAAGATCATTCAATTTATTTAACTGTATCTAATAGTGAATGGGCAGATACAATATTTGATGATGACGTTATTGATGTGAGAGATAGAGATGGCAAAGTTGTAGTTTCTGAGACTGGAGAAAAACTTTTCCATATAACGAGAGATGGAACAAGAACTATAGCAATCACAAAGAAAACAAGTGAAGATGTTCCTTTCATGTTGCGTATTCCAATGTTAGTAAATATTGATGACAGAGCCAAAGATGACATTGTTTTAAAAATTGAAGGCGAGTCAACAGGCGTAAGGGATGCAGAACACGTGTTTGCAACAGTAAGCGATAGTAAAATTAACATTAGATTTAATGAAAAAGATGATATGGTTAAATTTGCGACAAGAGGAACAACTCTTAATCCAATAAGAATTGAAGAAAACTTTGTAGGTGCTCTTAAAAAAGGAGACCAAATAAAGTTTGATATTAGCAGGGATTTTGAATGGAACAATGATTACACTACAGGGCCTGCCATCTCAATTAGAGGGGGAGCTGATGGTGTATTTTCATTGAAATATGACAGACGTAAAAGTGATGAAACAGTTATGGTTGTTGAAGTAGACAATATTGACTCAAACAGGACTAGAAGAATTTCTTTTGAGATAAACGATTTGAATATAATTACTGAAGAAAGAAATAGTACTGATTATGGAAAAGTTGAGGTTAATATTTCAGGAAAAGACATTGAAGATAAATCTATTATTGTAGCAGAATATGTAGACTATGGTGCTGAATCTTCTGTTAAAGAAAAAGGAGAATTCTTTTCAGGTAGAAAAATTACATTGCCAGTTATAACACTACAGGAAAGCGTAAGAGATTCAGTTAGATTTGACAGGCCTATTGATATTGATTTCCCACAATGGGTAAATGTTATTGGCATTAAATCTGCTAAATTAGATGGTGTAGATGTTACAACAGAATTTGAAGAAGGTTTTGATTTAAATAAAGAAAGATTAGATAAAGAAGGAAAAGATAAAGAAATTGTGTATTCAGGTACAGTGAGATTTGAGCCAAAATCCACTTCTAAAGCAATTAAATTAGAAGTTGAATTTATAATTGAAACCAAAGCAAATGCTAAGGGAGATATTGATGTTGAATTTAGTGGTAGAGCATTTGACAAAAGTGACATTGTGCAAACAGTTGGCAATGTAAAGCCTGTTATTGAAGTCACAGCTGATAAGACTAATTTAAATGTTGGTTTCAAAGACCAAAAGGTTGGTAACATTTACATTAAAGAAACTGAAAAAGACGCTATACAAAAAGGTTATATGTTAATTCAAATTGATGATTTCATGCATGGAAGATGGGATAAAGAACCAGTTGTGAAGGTTACAGAAGGTGACATTAGAATTGGTGAAATTAAATTAATTGACAATGAAACATTATCAATTGAAATAAGATCTACATCTAGAAAGCTATCTACTATTGAAATATCTGAAGTAATTATGACTACTAATAGAGCTGTGGCTGATGGAGTATATGACATTAATGTTTTCGGTAATGCCATTATTGACAAAGGTTTACAAGGCAGTGATTGGGAAAAAGGTTATGATTCTCCTTATATAACTATTGGTGAACAATATGAAGAAAAAGAAAAAATATCCTTTGTTATTGGTCAATCAATATATACAGCTGGTGAAGAAAAAATTAATATGGATGCAGCTCCATATATTGATGAAAATGGAAGAACAATGGTTCCAGTAAGATATGTTGCAGAAGCTATTGGGGTTTTACAACAAAATATTTTATGGAGTGATAGAACAGTAACAATTTTTACACCAAAAAATCAGATTGTACAAGTTAAAATTGATACACCTATAATAACAATCAATGGTGCAAGTATTCAGATGGATACACAGGCAGTCATAAATGATAATAGAACTTATCTTCCTATTTCTTGGATTGCAAGAGTTCTAGATATTCCATACACATGGGAAGGTAACACTAAAACAGTAACATTTAATTAAAAACTCAACAAAAGATTAGTAATAGTATTGACAGAAGAATAATTTTAACGATACAATAAAAAAGTCGATCGGATAGATTATTTAGCAATTGAGCTAAAAGCTGTCCAGGTTGACTTTTTCATTGTAAATTTGTATATTAATAATGTGTAAGTAAAATTGTAATGAATAATGATATTATAATGAATAATGATATTATAATGTAATGCTGAAACAAAAGGAGGGATAATTATATGTTAAGTTTAGTTAAAAATAAAATGAAGAGTGATCGTGGCGCATTAAATACGGTTGAAACATTATTGCTTTTAGCTTTATCTATTTTCGCAGTATTAGCAGTAGCCACTTACATTATGAAACCATTAGAAAAAAGTGCTGAAGGCATTGGACTTGAAATAGAGAAAATGGACCCCAGACATCCATAAGGAACTTCATTAATATTGTAGTATGAATAAATTGGAATTAAACACAAACTTTAAACATATTTGATATTAGAATTAAACACAAACTTTAAACATATTTGATATTATATTGTAGATTATATAATAAGAGGAGGAAAATATGAAAAACTTTATAATCAAAAGAATGAAGAGTGATAAGGCTGCTTCAGGTACAGTAGAAACAATTATAATCATAGCCCTAGCAGTGTTCGCTGCACTAGCATTATTTACATTTATATTAACACCAACACAAAATGCAGCAGACAACTTAGGAAGTGGTATTGACGACTGGATGACTGAATTAATGGAGAGTCAAGGAAAAGGTGTGCCTGAATTTCAAGGTGACTTAGGTGGCGGTGGTCTTTAATATTTGATTGACAAAATAAGTGACTTCGGTCACTTTTTTGTTTATAAGATTTAATTATTATTTATTTTAACTAACATCACACAATTATATAGTATAATATGTGTAATGATATTTAGAATATATAATTAAGAAGGAGGCGTAAATTTATGAATGGTTCAGAGTTATATTATTTAGTTTTGTCAATAGGATTCTCAATATCTATAGTAGCTCTAATTGCTGTAATTGTTTCACCAAAAACAAATAGTAATCAATTTTATTTATCTAATATTGAACACTTAAATCCCAGCATGGTTAAAGTTGTGAATTTAATTGGAGGCGACTTGTTGTCTTTAATTCCTAAAAAAATACAAAAACAAAGCATTGCCAGTAAGGAGGTCAATGATGTATTCAAAGCTTCAGGAAACCCTTGGGGTGTTACTAAATTAGAATTTCTAGCATTAAGAGTAGCTTATGGGTTTATTGGGGGAATTATAGGAATTTTATTTTCAATATTTTTAAAACTAAGTCTTATGTTGGCAGCCATAATAACAATATTGTTAATTTATCTAGGCTGGAATAAGCCTATATCTGAATATAGAAAGATAGCTGATGCTAAGGCAAAAGACTTTAGAAGGCATTTTGCGGAAATGTTAGATTACTTAACTATGATTATGGGTGATGGAACATATACATTTGCTAATGCAATTGAAGTGGTGTTACCTTATTTACCTGAAAGTGCTGTAAAGTTTGAATTTACTAAAGTTACTGATTCAATCAACGCGGGAATGACGGTGGATGGGGCCCTTAATGACTTGTCTAGTAGATTGCCTTCGCCTGCTCTAGAAGCTTTTATAAATGCTGTTAATAACGCCAATACACTTAACACTCCATTAGATGGACTTATGCGTGTTCAGGCAAAAAAATCCAGAGAGGATTTAGTAAATGAATTAGAATTAATTATACAAGGTTTACCAACAAAGACTATGTTGACTATTGCACCAGCATCTATACTTTCAATGTTATTAATATTTATGGTGCCAGTTGTGGTCGCATTAATATCAACACTTTAAAATATATAAGGAGTGATTAAATGAGCAACACCGGATTACCATCCTTGTCTAATCTTGACTCAACAAAACAGACAGAAAAGGATTTAAATACACAAGAATTAACTAGGAAGGCTTATAGACAATTTGAATTAGATCAAAAAAATAGAAGTGGAATTCATAGAAGAACTGACTCTCCTGTAATAACGTTCGGGATGCTTGAAATAGCTCCTAAATGCTTTTTTGAAGAATTGAAACCTTTAATTAAGGAAGTTAGTGCTGAAATTATTAATTCTATATCAGCCAGTGAGGCTACAATTCATATATCTAATCATAAAAAAGATCCTACAAATGTAGCTTTAAAAGAAACAATACTTTATATTGTAATGTCTGAGTTTAATAAAATAGACAGGACAAACAATGATGTAAAAATTCTAAGACCAATTGACAAAGATATCTTGTTAGCTGCTGTTATAAATGAAGTTATAGGACTTGGACCAATTGAACCATTGTGGGTAGAAAAAAAAGTCACAGAAATAATTTGCAACGGTCCAAAAGATATTCAAGTAGAAATTGATGGAAAAATACGCAAAGTTGTCTCAGTCAGCTTCAGAGATAAAGAACATTTAAAGGCTTTAATTGATAAACTGTATTCATCAATTAATAAACAATTGAGTCCACTTATTCCTAGAGAACGCGGTAGACTTCATGACAATTCTCGTATGTATGCAGTGCATGATGTTATAGCGCCACAAGGACCCAACTTTAACATAAGAAAGCACTCTGAAGATTATTGGGCACCAATAGATATAGTTAATAAAGGTACTGCTTCTCCTGAACTTATGGAAGACATAGGCAACCTAATACATGCGGGCGTATCATTCTTAGTAATTGGAGGTACAGGAACTGGTAAAACTACATTACTAAATGCATTAACTGGTTTTTTCCCAGAAAATCATCGCATAGTTACTATTGAAGAGAACTTAGAAATGAAACCACATCCTAAGAAGCTTTTAGCTGCTCCAATGGAATGTTTGCCAGCAAAAGCTGGAGAAGGCAGAGAATTCGGAGTTAATGTAAGAGATCTTGTGCGCTCTTCACTTCAAATGAGACCAGATATTATACTGGTTGGTGAAGTTTCTGACGGAGCAGCTTATGACTTATGTCAAGCTCTTAACACAGGTCATGGGGGCGGGTCTACAGTCCATGCTAATGACTCTCAAGACTCCTTAAATAGGCTTAGGTCTTTAGTTTCTCAAGAAGAATTCGTTAGAGGTCCTGCTGTATTAGACTTAATTGGTTCAGCATTTGATATAATTATAGTGGTTGATAGAATGTCAGATGGGACTAGAAAAATTACAGAGGTGGCTGAATTAGGGAGAACTCCAATCCTGGCAGAAAATAAAGAATTGACCTTAGAGATTATTCCATTGTGGGATTTTAAATATGAAAAAGCAAATGTAAATGGTGAAATGAAACTAAAAGCTACTTGGAAAAAGATAAAAGAATTGTCTGAATACAGACAAAAAAAACATAGACTAAATTTAGTAAAAAGATTATCTTGGGATGAGTTATTAGAAATTTCAAACACAGATTCTGAATAAATAAAAAAGGAGGTTAAGACAATATGTTAAATTATGGACATATACCACATGTTGCTACAGCAACCTTTATATTAATAATGTCAATATTAGTTATATATCTTATTAGAATAACGCTTAAAGAAAAAAGAGAAGAAGAAAATTTTGAGAAACAATTAAAGTTTGCAGTTAATCCAGGATTTGAGGAAAAGGCAAAAACAAGTTTTATTAATGATAAACTTAAAATACTACCAGAAAATATAATTAAATCTGGTATTGTTGGTGAGAAATACAAGGTTGAAGATTTGCAAAGAAGATTAATTCTCATAGGAGCCTTATTGTTCACCATGACTACATTTTTTACACGTAATCTAGTTGCCGGTTTTGTTCCTGTAATATTTGGATATATAGGATTGACCGTGTTAGCTATGTTTAAAATTAGCAAAAATAAAAATCTCATGGATGACCAAATTCCAGCCTTTGTTAGCACATTTAAGGCTAATATTCAGGCTAATCAGCATTCTCAAAATGCAATGATTAGAGCTATTGACAACACTGCATCTCCATTATATGATGAGCTTGCATATGCAAAGGCAATCATGGAGGCTGGAGATTTCAGACCTGGAATTATAGCATTAAGACAAAGCACTGACAATGAAACATTGAGACAGATGGCATCCTGTATTGAATTAGCTTCATCTTCTGGTTCTAACATTGAAGCACAAATTGAAATTATAGAAGATATAATAGCTGACAAACAAGCTATTGAACGCAAGAAGAAACTAGGCATTAATGAAAATAAACCATTATTTATAGTAGCAGGATTATTCATACCCATATCTTTTATTGGCTCATATGTATTAAGTGAAATGCACAGAGACTTCTGGTTTAAATCACTTTTATCTTGGGTAGTGCTGATTGGTATAATGATTAGTATGATTATATCATCATATGCAACTTGGAAAGTAATTCAAAAGGTAGATATAGGATAAGAGGTGAAATAAATGAAAGAAGTAAGAGTTACAAATATGACATCTTTATTTAGCAAAGAAATGCTTATATATTCATTATTTGATCTTAGATTACAGTCACCATTAAGGGTTGTAGGATTAATTTATTTTATATTATTATTCTTTATTGTTGGTATACCCATCTTTATGATATCTTGGCCACCAAATGTATACACAATGTTTTTGGCAATGGGAATCCCTTTTGGTGGTGCCTATTTAATGAGTAAACCAATTTGGAATGGAAAATCTTTCCTTTCTTTTTCTAAAACTCATGTGAGATATTTCACTAGACCCAAGATTTTATATGATTGGAAAAATAGATCTAATAACACTAATTATATTGTTAAAAGCCAAATACTTGTATCAAGACATGATGATTATAACGAATTGTATAGATTAACTAAAGAAGAGGAGGCGTTAAAATATGGCTAAAGTTTTTTCAACAAGTATGCCCATAGGCGAAACTGCAACCGGTTTGCCAACTCCTGCCTTCTTTGACCCCCATTATGCCATTAGAATTAACAAGCCTCCAGTAACTTTAATTACAGGATCTCCAGGTTCTGGCAAAACAGTAGCCGCACTACTATTAGCATCCCATTCAGCACTGTTAAATAAAACAACATTTATTCTAGACCCAAAAGGAGATTTCTTGTCATTAAAATTACTTGAGGACGCTGGTGAAATTGAAAATGTACATGTGTGGTCAATATTTCAAAATATAGAAGAAGGCACTGTTAGAGAAAGCAATATTGGCATGTTAGATCCAACATGCTTAACGTCTGATGTAAATGAAAATGCTAGTTTAACATTAGAAACAATCAATGCACTTGTGAAGAACATGTCAGCAAATCAACGTAACGCTCTAATACCAATTATTCAAGATGTAACACACTCCCCTAACCCCTCGATGAATACTATCAGAATGATTCTATCACGCAGTAGGGACGCAGAGATTTCCACTCTATCGCATGAGTTGGGCCTAGCATTATCTATGCCAGCTGGGAAGCTATTGGTTGCTTCGAGCAAAATAAATAATAGATTAAAATTAGATAAAGGGGTTGTGGTTGCAAGTCTAATGGGGCTTTCCATGCCAGCAAGTAGCAAACAGGAAGATAATTACTTAGAAAAAGAGAGATTGTCAGTTGCTATAATAAGATTACTTACTCATATGGTACTTGATGTAATGAAGAAAGTTCCCAAAACAATAAGTAAAACATTATTCATCGATGAAGCTTGGGCAGTATTTAATAACGCTTCCGGTAGAGACCTCATTGATGAAGTTTCATTATTAGGACGTAGCTTAAATATGGCAGTGGTGTTAGCAACTCAATCCCCATCACACGTTATGGGCAAAGAGGGAGGAGCTAACCTAGATACTACAATTTCAACAAGGTTCGCCTTTAGAAATACTAGTGACATTGATAATGAAATAACTACTAAAGCAATGTCTTTGCCAAAAGATGCTGGATATGAAGGAATATTCAAAAATTTAGCTAACGGACAATGCCTAATGAAAGATAGTCAGGAGCAGTTTGCCTTCATTGATGTTATGTTGCCAGATGGCTGGCTTGACATATTTGATACAACACCTTCACCTGAAGAGCATGATAATTAAACCAATGTTAATGATATTTACATTTAATTATAGCATTTATTAAAAAATTATTTGAATATAAGGGAGGAAGAAATACAGCCATGAATAATAAAGACAAAAACCCAAAGAAAGATAAATTAAAAAAAATCAAAAGAACAAAGGCAAAAAGAGTCAAATTTAATCCTGTTCAAGGTAGTTCTCGTAAAAACCTAATTCTAGTGAGTTTAGCAGTAATGTTTGTGATAATATTATCTGCCACTATATTTATGACATTAACGTCATTATTTAGCACTGAAAGCTATTATGTATTGAGTACTAATGTAAGGGCTAAACAACAAATAACCCCTGACATGGTTATGGCGAGAGAAACAGCTGCAGGTACAGGCCCAGTAAACGCCCTAAGCATGGAGCAAATTCAAAGAGGAGGAGTTTACTCGAGATATCCTATGTATGCTGGAGATGTTATTTCACGTAGTAACGTGGGCGCATTATCTGGACAATCCTTAGGTATACCAGATGATTGGGTGGTCACAAGTTTTTCAACAGTATCTACTGACGCTGTTGGTGGAATATTAGGCAAAGGGGATTATATAGATATTCTAGGGGTTGATGAATCTGGATCAAGATATGTTTTCAACAATTTGCTTGTTCTAGAAGTTAAATTTGTTAACGAAGAATACGATGGAATTTCTGATGGTAGAACAATAGTTGGAGAAGCTATGCATTATACTGTAGGTATGCCTGCAGACAAGGCAGCTTATTTACATTCAGCTTTGTATGATTATGAAGAAATTAAAATAATTAAGGCTCCAACTATAATCAATTACGCTGACAGAGATGTGTCTAACTTAGATGCTTCATTTAAATATGGACCACAGGTTGGAAATATTGATTTAATACAAGGTACTGATCCCACCTTCACTGATGTAGAAAGAGATGAAGATGGAAGACCTATAGTTAACAATGTTAATTTAGAACAAATAGAAGATAATTTTGTTGAAGAGCAAATAGAAGATAAATTTGTTGAAGAACAAATAGAAGATGAAACCATTGAAGACGAAACTGCAGAAGATTTAGAAGACCAAATCATTGAATCAGAAAATGTGATGGAAAATGATGATAATTAAAAGACCAACTTTAAATAGTTAAAATAACTATATATCATATAAAGAGGAGAGATTTATATATGAGTAACGAAAATAAAATCATATTTGTTGGTCCTGAAAATATACACAGTGCATTTGCTCAAATGGGGCAATACAATTTTCAAGAACCAATAATAAGTTTAGAAGAGTTTCAACACGAAATGAGATTAGATGAAAATAAGTCAAAAGTATCTAGAAGTTCATCAGCGATAATATTCTTTTCAAGATTATATACAGGTGCTGAAAAAGAATTCGCTAAACTTGTGGCGTTTTATGCACCATATGCTGTTGTTTCAATATTAATACCAGAACAAGACAAAGAATTAATTCCTAGAATGGAATCTTTAATTAGAGCAGCTAAAAGAGAAAATGCTAGCAATTCTGGAGGATCTTACGATGCTTTAACACCAACTTTTTTTATAAGTTATGAAGCTCCAATGCCGGATCTTACTCAAGCTATGGCTGACTTTATAGCTGATGAAACTATTAGTCCTGATGTTAAGCCAGGAGTTATGGAAATGCTTCCAGAACATTATAAAAGCGCCTTGTCAATAGAAAACAATTTTGAAATGGCTGATGAAACCTTAGAAGAACTATATGGAAATGACGATTCAATTGTAATTCCTAAAGATGATGAAGATAAAAATGGTGTAGTTATTGCAGTCACCTCATCTAAGGGTGGTTCAGGCAAATCAACAGTCAGCATGTTGCTTGCAGCCTACTTGGCAAAAGCGAGTAAAATTTCAGAACAACAAAACTTAGAAAGAAGAAGATTAAAAGTTTGCGTGATTGACTTTGATACACGAGATGGTCAACTAGGCTTCTTAAACGGTCAAACTAGCCCTACTGTTTTTAATATAATAGGAGACTCAAATGTTGTGGGCAACGAAATACCTAGAAGTGCTATAGAAAAAGGTATTTATTCATCATCTAATATAGAGGCTGATTTCATATTTGCACCCAGAAGAACTAGACATGCTAAGGAAATTAAACCACAATTTTACGTATCAATAATTCATGAGTTAAAAGGTATGTATGATTATATTATACTAGATACTAGTGTTAATTATCTAGATGTTCTTTTAGAAGAAGTAGCTTATCCAATGTCTGATAAAATAATACTAGTAACAGATATGGGTATCTCTTCAATAATGGGAATGGCACGCTGGATAACTGAAACTACTTCACCTAAAGAAAAAGGTGGTAGTGGCATTGATAAAAACAAAATAGGCATCACAGTTAATAAAGTAATGGATGGAGTAAATATGGGAGCAGACAGAATTAAAAAGACTGCTATGGGTGTTCCTATTATAGCTATGTTGCCAAATGCTCCTAAATTAATTACATTCAAAGCTAACACTAACTCACTAGATGATGTTCTCTACAAGAGACAAATAAATCAATCTTTTAAAGTTCTTGCCAACTCTATTGTGGGCGATAGTTATCAATTGGCAGACGTTCCATATAATGATGATTAATGAAACACCTTAACGGAAGCCCGTGGATGATTTCCATGGGCTTTTTCATTTGAAATATACTAATCTTGTATGAATAAATCTTTATGGAACTAGACTTGAAAATGTATATACTTGTAAACGAAGACATAGATATGACACCAGGCAAACTGGCGGGCCAAGTAGGCCACGCTGTTGCTTCATACTTTCATAATGCTGGTGAAATTGAAAGATTTATGGTGATTGACGAATATATGAGAGGCATTCAGAAAAAGATTATATTGAAATGCCCACAGGCCCAGCTGGAGATGCTAGAGTAAGAGGGGAACGTTTCTATTCGAGATAAAGGGTTAACTCATTTAGAACCCAATACGCTGACCTGCGTCAACTTAGGCGTACTGGATGCAGACGACAGCCATCCATATTTAGACTTTGTAAAAGGTCTTAAATTCCTATAGAAAATAAAAAAGACATAACTCTCAAGAGTTATGTCTTTTTGTTTATTAATTATTAATCTTTACTCTTTCTAATAATTTGAACTCACGAATGTCTGCAGACACTGCTTTCTCAAAATCTTTGTTGAAGTGCTTAGTTTCATACTTATCAGATCTTCCATATACAGGGAGATTAATAGTTCCATAAGGCTTATTCTTTTCATGAGTTATGAATCCTATATATGTGTTATCATATTTATTTTCTTTTACAAGTTGACTTCTTAACTTAGGAAGCAAATCTAGATTGTCGTCATTAACCTTTACAATTACATAATTAGAATGCTCATCAATTTTAATCGGGCCTTCTTTAGCTAACTGAGTGAACTCTTTTTTAGTCATTTTCTTTGTCATATTATTTCCCCCTTATTTGATTATATATTAATTATAACATATCCTCTATATATTGTCAACAATTAACCCAAACTTTTTTAAAAATACAAAGCCCACCAAATAGGTAAGCTTTGTAAACCTTGGTTGACAGGGCTTACTTATTATTTCCATTGTCTTTTGCTAAACTTTGAAGTTGTATCATGGTTTTTCTTCTGAGATTGGCCTGTTCTTTAGCAGCCTCATTAATTCCTTTGAAACTGCCAATTACATAGCATTTGACTTTCGCTCTAGTTATAGCTGTATATAGCATATTAGCATTTAACATGAAATATGAATTAGTGGGCAGAACTATGATAACTTCGCTTGCTTGCCCCCCTTGAGACTTGTGTATAGTGATAGTCCAGGCATGCTCTATTAAATCATGTATTTCAGATTTATCTATTGTGTATGGATGTCCATTAATTTCAAAGGTCAACTTAGTCTTATAAGTTTGAGATATATCTCCCAAATCACCATTTATTATTTGAGTAATTTCATCATAATCGTTTATCATATCATAATGATTACTCTTTACAGTAATATAATCTCCTTTTTTGTAAAATGTCTTTTTATCTTCCTCATTAGATTTAGCCCCAAATATAACATCATTTTCATTTATACTTGGATTAACAATTGCTTGAACCTTTTTATTTAAAACACCTCTACCATACACTCCTTTATTAGTAGGGGACAATAACATAATGTCATCTACACCATACCTGTCATATGATTTCTTATAAAGAGCTAAGGCAATCTCCTGCTGTCTGGAGTCATCTGGTTCATTAATGAATACAATATCCTGTTCCTCCACTCTCGGTCTGTCTAGCGGCAGCCTGAAGGTGCCCTCCCTTAAGTCATTAGCATAATCAAGTATATGACTACCCTCACTTTGTCTAAATATTTTAGTTAATTTGATAGTTGGTACATCAATGAATTCTACTAAGTCAAATAATACATTCCCTGGGCCAACTGATTGTAATTGGAAATCATCCCCTACAATAATTAATCTTGTGTGAATACCCATAGCCTTTAGAACAACACTGGCTAATTCAGAATCAACCATGGAAAACTCATCTACAATTAATACGTCATAATCAACTGTTTCCCCCTGAGCAACTGTAGTCATTAATCCTCTATGAATAGTTGAAGCATCAGCGTCTACATAATTACTCATAACATGTGCAGCCCTTGCTGTAGGGGCATACAAAGCAAAAGTCTTACCTGACTTTTTGATTAACTCACATGCAAGATTAATTACCCAAGATTTACCTGAACCACCAGGCCCTAAAAGTATACTTATCTTCTCATTGTTAATTAAATCTAAAAACTGATCCTGTTCATCTGATAAATCTTGAGGTAAGCTTGACAATAAGTCGTTCTTCATACTTTTCCAAGTGTCATCTTTAGATATTTTTTCTTTATTAATGATGCTTGATTTAACTTCTTTATAAATCAATAATTCAGCATTAAATAATGCCCTAGTAGTTATATTTTTCCCAAATATTTTTAATTGATATTTTTTTAAGGCTTCTTCATCTTTTTGAATTTCTGCCAATAAAACTAATATTTCTTCATATGGTACAAAAAGCTTTGAAGATATTTGCTTTGAGGATAAAAATATATCTTCATAAGTATTACCGGTATTTTGAAAACATTCCTTTAAATAATAAGATACTCCGTGTAATATTCTATTTCTATCATTAAGTGGTAAACCATAATGCATTCTAAATTTATCTGCTAACATAAAACCTATGCTTGGGCTCTCAAGTAAGCTAAAGGGATCTTTTTTAATGGTTTTAATAGTTTGTAAAACGTTTGGCTTCCAATCAACTAAAAAGTTAATTATTTTAGTGCCAACCCCTTCAATGTCCCCATATTCAGCAAATATTACAGCCTTATCGTTATTAGCCAATAATTTTGATTGAATATTCTTGGCTCTGCTATCACCAATACCCCTCACCTTAGTTAGCTCTGACGGCTCATTCATCATTATATCTAATATTTTGTCAGATTGGCTGAAAGTATTCTCAATTGATAAATATGTCCCTAATGGAACTATATTTCCATTTCTTAAATATTCCCATTGTTCTTTAGCCCCCTTAGGTAACTCATAATGAATCTTAATTAATTTATATGAATTAGGGTATCTGGACCCCACTTCCTCTTTTAGAGTAACTGTATATATTGCTCCAATTTCACTGTCATCTAAAGAAAACTCTCCAACTATTTTGAAGTTGCCATATCTATTTTCTTTGACTAAGTTTTTATCTTTATAAGTGGCTGGCTCAGCTGAGAATACTGAATATTCACTATCAGGGGTTCCATAAAGACGCTTAATGAATTTTACATTGACTTTAATCATATTTCACATTCTCCTAACTTAATTAATAACTTATAATTGTATTATACTATTTTAACTTTTTACTAATACAAAAAAGCAGAAGTCTCAAGTCAACCCCTGCTTGCTATGATTATAAAATGAATACATTACACCACAAGTTTTACACAATATGAAATATATAATTAATGGCAGAGCGGAGTTCTTAGCCCTAAAGGCCTTATTTAGGTACATTCATACCTAAGTAAGGCCTTTGACCACTTTTCGTCAACTTTGACAAAAATCCGACCTCTAGAGTTAGGATGGCTATTACGCTCTAGCGGTCGCTTTCTAGAGCCAGTTCTTAGCTATATATATAAATCTCAAAATCATGTCTTATTTGTTCAGTTGAGTGAAATGACTATTTTGAAATGCTATACATCATTTATATTAATTATAAAACAATGATATTTTAATTATTAATAGTTGAGAAATTAATCACATAACTCTTAAAAAACAATATGGAGGATACAATATGATAAATTATTCAAAGAAGTTTAAAACAAATATCTCATATATTGGTATCTGGGTGTTATTGTATGTAATGATGGCTTTACCCCAATTATTTATGATAGCCATGTCATCAATGGCAGTGGACGGAGGCATGATTGAGCCGTCAATTAGTAAGACAATTCAGGCGCTACCTCTTGTCTTGTTTGTCACGATGCCTGTTGCTATACCACTTATTTATTCATTAATTGTTCGCAAGAAATATACTTGGGGGAATATATGTTTAATAATTAGCATTCTTATTTACTTATTTATGGCGGATATGTTAGCTCCTGCTTTCGGGATGTACTCAGTGAGCTCAAATATAGAAATGAAAAAACATGAGGAGAATAAAATGGCATTTGAAGATAAACATCCTAACAAAGATCCAAACAATGAGCATATTGTACACTCTCAAACATATGATTGGTATTTAAATAAAATCACTGGTGAATTATTCCAGGTTAGAAATATGAGCACTGAATTAATAGATAGTTGGCCAGCAAACCTAGATGACTTATATGTAGCTAACATTGAATTAGTTAATGGTGTTTTGTTAAATATTATAAGTTATAGTGATTATCAAACTATATTTAATATTGAGGGAACAGACCAAACATATATAACAGACAGAAATCTATTAATACGCAACAGTTTTACTGACATACCTAAAATTACAGTTAATACTGGTATAATACTTAATAAAGATGATATGATAATAAGTTATAATAAAAACATTTTAAAGGATTTAGCATTAGGTGGATTATATAATCATAATTTAACTTTTAAATTAAATGGTGAACAAGTGTTACAAGTTAACATTGAGGACAATTCTTATGACATTTCAGTTGTGAGTACAGTTGGAGAGCACCCTGCTTCATACACTCAGGAACAAAAAGACTATTTAGATGCTCAACGGAGCATTAATAATATATTGTTAAAGGCAGGACATTGGGAGGTACAATTATTTGCTAACTCTGTGGAATGGGATATGATGGTTGCATTATCTGAAGTGTTAGAATATGAAATAAAATAGTGGTTATCTATTCATTGCAAATCACCTTTGTTATAACATTAAAACAAAGGTTTATAGCCTTATGCTATAAACCTTTGTTGATAATAATTTTGTTTGCAGTTTTATTGAAACAAAACTCTTGACAAAAAAATTGAAATGAAACTTTATTTTCCTTAATAAATGATTTTACTTTAATTTATAAGGACCTACTTCAAATTGTATAATAGGACCATTATTAATGCGTTTAAATTCTTCATAAGTCATGAACTTACCTTTACCATTGGGTATTGATATATCATCAACTAATAAACTGCTTTTACTTATTGGGTCATATATTTCAAGATAGGTCGTATCTTCAATCTCAAGATAGCCAGTAATTAAAATAGCGTGGGAATTAATGTCAACTGCAGAGTTTTTTACATAATACCTTCTGTCTTTCCGATCGTAGTATGTTTCATTTTCAAACAAATGATAGTAATTAACATATCCTGATTTGATATATGATATGACTGGTGTGCCTTTGTTAATGTGCTCTTTAATTGAATTCAAACTAAAACCCCAATCATACACTCTACCTTTAATATTATACGCATGACTCAGCGACTCTAGCACATCTTTAGTAGTTGAACCGTTTGAATCAAATTGTATTCTTTGTGATATGTCATCTGGCACTAACTCTTTATTGCCCTGCATATGCAAAAACATAGATACTGCTGTAGGTACGCAACTAGCTTTTGGCTTTATTGAGTTTTCCAATTGATTGAAATAACTAATGTCATCTTGTATTGTTGACACATGTAGACTAGGTATATCTGTAAACCCACTCTTAATATATCTTTCTTTCTCCGATTCTAAAACATCTATATAGCGCGACTCATATGAATAAGTATAATCTTGTTCATCATCAGTTACATATGATTGTTTGATTGTCCTTTTATATTCTCCATCAATATTAAATTCATGAAGTATATTTTCATTAATGAGATATTTATAATCATCTTTTAATACGTAATTGTTCCAATCTTTTATGCTTGGTTTTTTGATTGTCCTCTGATATTCTTCATCAATATTAAATTCCTGAATCATCCCTTTACTAATGACATATTTATAGTTACTTTTAAATGTCTGATTGTCCCAAAAATCTTGTGTGTAATTATTAATGATAAAATTGTCATTCGATACTAATGATTGAATATTGGCAGTCTCTACGACAGGGCTTAATTCAAACTTTTTATCAATGTGATCTATGTTGTCAACTAAAGATAATCCAAAGATGTTATTACTAAATATTGACAAAATAAATAATAATATACTTATACGTCTTTTATTCAAATAAATTTCACGTCCTCTTTATTTATTCTAATGCGAATTGAATCATTTCATATACATTAATATTACCTAATATCATTACCAACTAAGATAAAGTGATATTTTCATCATTAATTTAAATATTAAAAATACATATATTAAATTTATTATTCAGGGGGAGGGATAAAATGAAGCCGGCATGGAGAGCAGTAGTCACAATTATATTAATATCTTTAATGGGATTTTCAATAGTGAGCTCAGCAAATAATGGAAGCAACATAGGACATATGATTAAAAACTCTACATTTATACAAAAATCAGAAAGAAAAATTAGCTCTATATTCAAAGAAGCACTTAAGTAATTAATGGTTGACAGTCCAATAAATTCATGTTATAATATAATTATGGAATTTAATAAGACTGGAGGATATATAAATGAATAATAAAGATAATTTATATGAGGTTAAACAAGTCTTCAAGGTGGACTGGGTTCATGTGCTTTTATTATTAATGACCTTAATGCTTGTAATAAATAATTACAATAATAATAAAAAAATGAAGGAATTAATGAGAAGAGTGGAGATTATCCAAAGCCAATCAATTGACTATGAACGCATTGAAACAATGATAGATAATAGCCAAAGGAAGCTTGTTGACAACCATGATAATGTCAACTATGATGACATTGAAGCTTTAATAAAAGATAATCAGGACCAGTCAGAAAAGGACTTTGGTGAGAAGTTTGAAGAGGCGACTGATTACTTTGGAAATAAGTTCAAGGGCTTTGTTAAAGATATTAATGACAAATTAAATGACGAGTAAAAAAAGAGACCCTTTGAAGGTCTCTTTTTTATTGCTATTACTCATTTTGAATTAATTTACTAAACTGGTTTTATATAATATTGGTGTATTAATTGTATTCTGTCAATTCTATAACCGGGCGCCAGCTGGCATATTTACTTTTGCTAGCCCAGGTTGCCCCTTCAATGCCTATAATTTGACCAGCAACACCACGTTTATGATCTCCCCCTCTTTGAATTGCGTCAGATGACATATGTGTCCTATATGATTCATTAACCCAAGAATACCCATATTCAATTTGTGTACCCAAGTCTTCATTTGAATACATTCCTTCAGCGCCATTACCTAAGGAATGCTTAAACAACCCTTTATCCTCTTCTCCAAGATAATAACTCAATGGCCAATTGCCTGTTAAAGCATTTTCATGTATTGGCAATAGCAATCTATTCCATTCGGAGCCTTTTGTTACCCCACTAAGGCTCCCTTCTGGAGCTGCAGATCTGCTTTTAGTTCCAAACAAAGATCTTACCGAATATTGTTTATCTTGTATTGTAATTGATGATTTTTTTGTTGCCTGAGACCATGTCACTCTACGATTAATTGGTTTTTTAGCTACAAACAATGTGGTTATAGAATTCTCATTTTTTACCGTGAATTTCAACCAAGGCTCATTCTGATTTATATTGTAAGTAGAATTACCTGTTCTGGTTATATTTACCAATTCCTCCCCACTAATTAATTCTGAGACCGGAACTTCTCCATAAAACGTATAAGTTCCATCACTAGCTATTGGCTCCTGTGGCCCAGGCGTTTTAAACTTTTCTTCCAGATTGCTTATGCTTTGATCTAACATTTCTAAAATGTTGGATACTTGCTCTTGAGTGGCTTTTTTATCATGAATGATATTCTCAGCCTCATTTAGAACTTCTTCAAGCTCATTCCATCCAGACTTATAATCATCTTTATTTAGTTTCTTAACTTCTTCTACCTTGTTAATCAATTCACTTTTATCTATATATATAGTTTCTTCTTCAATCACAACATTATCAAAGCTGTTGACGAATATGTGGTCTAATAATCTCACATCAACACCATCGTTCACTGAGTAACTATCAACTTTAACGTTATTTTCTAATATGTTTCCATATTTATCAACTTTATGAAGTTGTTCTTGGTTTTTGATAATTATTGTTTTTATTGTTGCTATGCTATCAGGACCAAAGAAAATACCACCTTTGTGAGTTTCATTAAATGCAAAAGCATAATTACCAATATGGTAAACACTATTAGGAATTGTAACACCAATTAGTTGGTTGCCAGCAAAAGCGTAATCTTCAATTCTTTCAAGACCTTCTGGCATCTTGACCGTAATTAACCCTAATCCTTGGTAAGCCCCTTTGGCTATTTTTGTTATGGGTATCTCTTCTCCATCAACAATAATTTTGTCCGGTATTGTTGCAGATGTATTGTTATTTCCATTAGATGAACCTCCAGATGAACCCCCAGATGGATTTTTAAAATTAGGTGGTGTAGGCTTAGGGTTTGCATCTAATATAGTTCCACCCACAGGTTTACCATCCTTATCTCTTTCTATTTCTACCTCGATACCCAAATCTTTATCTGAAGGTAATTTAAATTCCGGCTTAGCTGGGGTGTCCCTATTAGGCCCATTATCATCAAATGCACTATCATCTATATCTATTTCTTCTTTCGGCTTTTGAATAACAGGCTTTTCTAATTTATTGCCTTTGAAGGCGTCTTCACCAACTTCCTCAACACTTGGTGGTATTTGTAAGTCGTCTAAGTCATTGTTCTTAAAGGCTTCATCTTCTATTGTTTTAACAGAATCTGGTATCACTACGCTTTTTAGAGGAATTTGAGCAAAGGCACCTCTTCCTATAATTCTTACGGGCCAACATCTTGCTTCAGATTCATTTGCGTTTTTAACTAAAAAAGCAGATGGAATAATCAAATGTTGGGCAGTCCCATGGTATTTCACAATAGTTCCTGTCTTGTGTTCAAATGTATAATCAGGTAAAGGTTCTACACAATTAAGATATTGTGGTTTTGAGTTATTTTTTAAAGGCTTATCGGGCTCGTAATACACCTTACCTAAATTATTTGAATAAAATATTCCTTTTAATTTTGTGCCTATTTTACTTTTATATTCTTCTGGTATTACTTTATAAGTCTTGCTAACTTCATCTAGCAAATCATCATTGTTGTTATTATCTTCACCAGATAATGGGATAAGAGGCCCACCCATTGCAGGCATATCCATATTAAGCAGACTTGCGTCACTTGTTTTATTTTTTATATTGCTGTTAGATAAATGGCTTCTGTCAACCTTTTTTGCCACACCTCTTGTTTCATACAAATTTTCATTTGCAACAAGTTTATATAAATCTTTTTGATTAGTATCCCAGGATACATATTCGTCAAATTTATTCATTAAACTTTCGTCCATTTTATTTTGCATTACCTTAACATCATGTTTGATTCTAGCTAATTGAGCTTTTTCAACATGTCCTTTAAATCTTGGCATTACTAAAAGCATTAGTATGCCTAATATAGCAATAACTACTAATAATTCTATAAGGGTGAAACCCTTATAAAGCTTTCTAAGTTTATTCATATGTCACTTCCTCCTTGTGTTAATCATCAAATTGTGATTTTTGTTGTCAAAATGTGCCATTTATTTAATATCACTAAACTATTGAATACAATTACAATAAAGTTAAAAAAAATAATTATTCATTAATAAAAAAATCAACCTTGAAACTTATATGGTTGATTTAATGTAATTATTTAAGTTGTTTAATGATAAATTAAATGATGAATAAAAAAGAGACCACTAAGGGCCTCTTTATTGTTCGTTAATTTATCATCTGCCACCTTTTTAGTTATTAGGTTCATACTATAAATATTTAAATACACTTAAATATGTATTCTTAAGTCCACTTTATGCCATTAATGTATTATACTCTTAATTTACTTGTGTTGTATATAAAAAGACCAACCTTGAAACTTACAAAGTTAGCCTAATATAATTGTTTAATTGTCAGCATTGTAATATTAATATTTGTTTTGCGATCTTCTATTTATTAATTGTCAACAATTATATTTCAAAAACCTTAAGTCTACTCTTAACTCTCTCTCTAAATGTTTCATCAAACTCAAAACTTTTATAACCAATTGGATTACAATGATAATCAACTCCATTGATAGTTTCATTAAATTGACTATGAGTATGGCCAAATATAACTTTTTTAACTCCATATGATTCAGCCATCTCTTGATATCTTTTGCTCCCCATGAAAGCATTAATTGATGTCCATACGTTATCATTGTTGTATAAGACAAATTTTTCACTGGGCACATAATGAGTTATTAAAGTTATATTTTTATTTTTATGAATCTCTAATTGTTTTAATAACAATTCTTCCATTGCATTGAATGTTTCTTCATAATTTTTAATTCTGTTTCTATCTAAATCAGAGCTATCTATTCCTATTTGAGTTAATTGATTTTTATCTGTTGATATCTGCCTTGTGTAGACATTGTCAACCTCAGTTACAAAAGAGTAATCAAAGAAACCATCTATACCTATTACAACATTATTGTTATCTAACTCTATAGTCTTCCCATTTATATATCTATCATGATTTAATCTCTGAGCCTTTTCGTAATCTATAGACCAATATTCATGATTGCCAAATACTGTGTAAGTATCTATGCCCAACTTAGCCAACATGTCGACAAATTCCAATGTCATTTTATAATTGTTAGCGGTGTCCCCTACAAGGAACAATTTATCAATTTTGGCTTTACTGGTTGCTTCAATCATTATATCTAATACTTGCTCAATCATATCAGCATTATGCGTAATGTGTAAATCACTTAAAAATCCTATCTTCATATTATTGCCTCCTATCTTATTAAATTCCATAATTATATTACAACATGAATCTATTGGACTGTCAACCTTTAATGACTATGTCCACCTGTGAGTACCATTATTAAGGATAAAACAATACCAAGTATGAAAGTTGCCCAAGAATGTTTCTTATCATGTTTAATCGCTTCAGGCAACAGATGTGATGCTGAGGTGTATATAAGAACTCCAGCAATGAACCCTAAAGCTAACCCAATAACAACATCATTAAACTTACTTACAAATGGATAAGCAATAAATGCTCCTATAGGCGTTGTTAATGACGCTACAAATAAGGCATAAACTCCAGCCTTCTTAGGTTTTGCTCCACCCTTAATCAGAACTGAAAACGTTATTGCACCTTCTGCAAATTCATGGGCCACAAGTCCTAACCCTGCAACTACACCAGTTAATATACCATTGCTGAAGGTTACTGTGTATATTACACCATCCATTAAAGAGTGAATTAATATACCTATTATTGTTGTAATTCCAAAGGCCAAATCTTTTTGGTCAGTTTTGCCTTTAACAATTTCATTACTGAAATACATAAATAAGAAACCTATTAAAGCAGCGAGACCAGCATAATGAGTCTCAGATATAGCTTCCGGCAAAACCATTATTAATGGTGAAGCAATAAGTATTCCAGCTGCAAAACACATGAAGTGTTCTTTAACTTGCTCAGCCCACTCACTATTTCTGTAAATAACTAAAATTCCTAAGCCATTTACTAATGCGGCACTTAGTGCAAATATTGAAATCCATATGAATGTACTAAATTCTTTCATCAACCAGCCTTCTTTCTAAATGTTCTTTTATATATTATACTATTAACTGTCTTAAAATTAAAAAAAGCACCATTGCAATTTAACAATGGTGCTTTTATGGATATTAATAATTATTGGTTAATTTTTCAAATTCATCTAAGATTTTATTATTTTCTGCTTCGAAAGTGTCAAGTATTTTCTTCAAATTTATGCCAATTAAAATATCAATTAACTTATGATATTATAAAATAGGAGGTGGTATTGATGACAAAATTTCACATCAATAAACATGGGATGCCAGCCCCATGTAAAGCAAAACCTGGTAACTGTCCATTAGGTGGAGATGACAGGCATTATGATACCAAAGAGGAGACCCAAGCTGCTATAGACAGAGAGAACGAAAAACAACACGGCTTATTGCCAAATGTGAACAATGAAAATGTTACTGAAATTAATATTTCCCAAGAAGATTTCGATGACATTTTCCCAAATTCTTGGAATGACCATGGTTATCAAGTAACAGGGCCACATTTATATGACTTTCGTGATTTTATGAATGAAGATTCAGAGTTATCTAAACCTTACACTGACATTTATAATCAATTGCCAAATAAGTTTTTTGACAAAACAAAAAACGCTCGATATTGGAGATTAGTCAAAGCTGATAACATTGAATCTCATATGAGCAATCATGTGATTAATTTGAGTAGAGAAGAAGCAGAAGATAGTGATGTTGGCTATGAAAATATGGTGAAAACAATTGAAGAAAAGGTTGGCTCAAAATATCCTGGAATCATAAATTATGATAACTATGAAGATGAAGTAGAAATTGACTATGAATTTGAAGACGAATTGTCAAGATTTGCAGTCGAAAAAGTTAAAGAAGAATCCTTTTTGAAAATAAATGGAGAAACTTTCTATGTGTCTATTGATGAAGAATTGAATAGAAATTGGGCCGAAGAATATTTCAACACTGACAATTTTGAGAAATATATTAAAAAAGGGCAATAATTATTATACCCACCCTTGCAATAAGTGACTAAGACTTGTTGCAAGTTTTTTTGATAAATACTCACCCACCTGCCATTTTGCTATGCAAAACGCTTGAGATCGGTGGCTTATTCCACATCTTTTATTAGAAAACGGAGAAAACTAACCCATGTAAGCATTATTGTTAACTGGAATATGCGGAGATATTATAGCACAAATAACAATGAGCCAGACTTTAATCCTAGTTTCACGGGTCCTAATTCTTGGAAAATGTATGCAACTAAACCTGATGAATAAACATATGAAGGGTATAAAAAAGTAGATGTATTTAATAGAGAAAAATCCATATCTAGCCGAAGTATTCATGAAATAATATGATATTGACATTATACCATAACAGCATTAAATAATTTAAAAAGGTGGTGATGCAAGATGTCAAGATTTCATAATGATGTACCAGAGACTTGTAAATCAAAATCAGGCAATATCTATATTATGAATTATAAAACCAAATTGTTCATTATATTAAGTATGCTAACCTTAATTTTGGGAGCCTGTACCCCTATGCCAAAACTTAAGTCATACAGTGTCCGAGAAGAATTAATAGATACAAAAAAAGATCTTGACTTAAATAAATATGTTGATAATCAACTTCAGATTATCATACAATCAAAGAGTTATCAAGAGGCAAACATTGACCAACGTAAAAAAACGATCGAAGAAATACTCATAGAATTAAAAAATGAAGAGTCAATAAAACATTTTTATTACAATCAAGATATATATTTATTTTCTTTTGAGTATAATGACGAAACCTTAGGAGGGGTAAAAATAAAGGACTTTAACACTATGATGAATTAAAACCTAGTTATACAAGACTGATAATGATGTAATTAATTTATTGTAATAAAAATAATCATAAGAAAATTTATAGAAATAAAGTAAAAGTTCACCATAATCACTGGTGAACTTTTGTTATTCATTAATAACTTTTTTGAATAATTCCATGTCTACTACTTGTTTAACTGCCTCTGATTCCAGACATCTTCCTTGTAAGACAGCCTCAGCTAATTTGTGTTCCATTGTGCTCTTATGTTTTATTTGATAGTCTCTAATCCCTTGTACATTTCCTTTAATAATTAACTCTTTAATTTCTTCATTAATAGTTAATATTTCCCGCACAGCAAATCTCCCATCTGCCATATCTTTTACTAACACTTGATTACCTATTCCTCTTAATGTGTCAGCCAAAGTGCTCATAATTCTATTCTGCTCGTTGCCAGAAAATAGATTTTGAATTCTATTAATTGTGGTAGATACTGAATTGGTGTGCATTGTGCTTATGGCCAAGTGACCAGTTTCAGCAGCCCGCAACACTTCAGTAACCTCTTCTGTATTTCTAACTTCACCTAATAATATAACATCAGGGTTTTGTCTCATCGCTGCCGTTAACCCTTCGTAAAAACCTCTAGTGTCATTACCGACCTCTCTCTGAACTATTAAAGAAGGGGTGTCGTCTGGATAAATATACTCAATAGGTTTTTCAATAGTTATGACTTTTTTTCTAGTAGTCACTAATAAATTATGCACAACACTTGCTAGCGTGGTGGACTTACCAGTACCAGTTGGCCCACATAATAAAAATAATCCATTAGGACAATAAGACCAATCTACTATTTCTTGTTCTACTTTTAAATCTTTTAAACTGGGAATGTAATCATTAATTATACGGAATACTATAAAGTATTTTCCAAATGAGCGACCTATATTCATGCGTGTTCTAGTACCTTTATAAGGTCCATATTCTACAGTATAAGCTCCATCATATTCATAATCTTTATTAAACTCAGCTTGCTCTTGATGACTTAGTATGCCATCATGTATTAATGCATGCATAGTTTCTTCATCAGGCCTTACATATCCATCATACTTAATTATCTCTCCATTCCTAGACATAGACACTTTTTGGTCAGCTGTTAAGTGAACATCAGAGGCTCCACTTATAACTGCTTCAGTTAATATTTGATCTAAATGAAGATAACCTATCCAGCCAGTGGTTATCCATTCATTAGCTAACATTTCAGGAGTTGATATTGGGGTAGGAGGTTCCCAATCTAATATAGCTTGAGCACGCCTTGATAACTCAACATCCTCCTCACTATCAATATCTTCATCATAATATTCATTATCAAAATCTTCTACATCTCCATCATCATATGAATCATTAAAACTATCTTCATTTTGATTGCTAAAGTCCTCCTCATTATATTTTTTAACCTTAATTTCAGATTTAACGTTAGAAGTATTTTTGAAATTTGGCAAGGGAATTTTTGACTTCCTTGGCTTAAAGTTATCTTCCTTTAGTTCCCCTTGAATAAACTCATCAATAAATTCATCCATGATATTTGTATTTTCACTCAATTCCTCACCCCTCTATATCATCCATATATCTTGTTTGTTGTATATACCTGTTTCAGTTATTATTGGGACTATAGCATATCTATCAAACCCGACTTGTTTAGCTGCAGCCTCTAATGCTCTAGCAACTCTATTATTAGGAGTTATCCAAACAACCTTTTCATAAAGATGTTCGTCAAGTTTATATGCTAACATTGTTTTATCATATCTATCGCTAGTTTTTTCATACCTTTCCATTTCTACCGCTATAGACTTAGGTTCACCATTAGGCCCTCGCTCACGTTTAATTATTAAATCTGGAACATGATAACTTAATGTTAATTGATTCATGGGATATAATACCCACATGTATTCGTTACCTAATGCAAACTCTGGACTGTGCCCTATTTTACCCCCGTCAGCCCATTTTGAAACTTCAGCCCTCACATTAGTGGCTATAACATCATACAATCTTTCATCCCCAAGCGATTGCATTGTTGTGGAGTGAGGATTAATCTCTTTACCTAAACTACTCCTAATTTCAAATTCACTTACTAACATTTCTCCTCTAACCCTTTCTCTTCCATCCTCTTGTAAAGATATAATTCTATTGTGAGCAGGGAAGTCATCTAAATTTAAAACGTTAATTGTATTAAACCATAAACAAGCAGCTATATAATTTACTCCCATTGTACTGCTTATAGTTATCATTTTTGGCATAGGTTTCAACCCCGGAGGAAATGGATAACCACTGATTGCCATACCTGCAGATGTTGCCCCCCACAAATCAGGAACCCCTATCAAAGACTTTGACTCAGCTAATCCATTTTCTCTTAACCTATTTAATTTCCTCCAAGTTCTACCTTGAGGTTCATTACTTATCCATCTTAGTATTCTTGTGTTAGCAAATTTAAATTTTGCTAAAAATTTTAACATGGCTGTATCACCTACAGTAGTCCTATATCTTCTTCCCTTAAAATGACTTTCTGCACCATATCTTCCTAATGCTAAAATCTCCTCTTTTTCTTTTTTAGTCAACTCTTTGGATCCCATTAATTTGCTAAACTGATTATTAGTGACTCCTAAATTACTCATTATAATTTTCTCATGTTCACTAAAGTTAGCATTTCTTTGTAAGAATTTCATGCTCAAAGCTTTCTTCTTTTCCTGGTATGCTCTTTCTTTTTCACTTTCTTGAATGTGTTTAATATATCTATTATCTGAAAACTTCTTGTTATTAGCCTTAACTACAGTTTTTCTATTAGTAATTTCTGCTACTTTTTGATTAACTGTTTTGTTGCCACTTCGCATACCAGGAATCATTTCTGCTAAAGTTTTTCCATCTGCTGTAACTTTTATTTGATTCATATCTTTGGTTTCTAATGGAACCACAATAGAATCTTTTTTTGTATCTGATTCTTTATCCTTATTTTCACTTTCTATATCTAAGGTTAAGCCTGCTAACATGCTATCAAAATTATCTACATTTGAATCTGGCGAACCTATATCATCATCTGAAGATTCTTTGTTGTCTTCGTTAGCTAAGTTGTCTACGCTTACATATTTAATATTATTTACATTTTCATTATTTGATTCATTTTCTTTTGATTCAAATAAAGGCGAAATGTTGTCATCGTGTGACTCAATATTAACTTCTCTATTATTTTCTTTCTTATCAACTTTGGATACATTTGAAAAAACTTCTGAAACATTTACCTTTTCTTTTGTAACAATTTTTAAGTCCTCTTCAGAATCTTTTGATGATTTGTCTGATTCATTTATTGTAGCTAAATCTTTGTTCAGTTGATGAAGAAGTGGTGTACGCCCTTTTTTAGTTAATTGATTTATGTTATTATGAGAATCAGAAATGCCCACCCCTAAGGATTCTTGTTCACCCGGGTTGACATCAGTATTTATTATATCTGAATCAGATGAATGTTCAGCTTTTTCATTATGGTTTTCTTGTGTACTATTGAGGGCTGATTCAGATGAACTATTAACCTCTGATTGAGATTCTCCAGTATCCATCATGTCTTGCATTAGTAAATCTAAATAATCATAACTACCACTTTCTATATTTGACTTATCTTTTATATTTTTTGAATTGTTGTCATTTGAAGCCATAATTAATCACCATCCCTTATCCATTATAATATCAATAACACATACTCATCGCTACAATCTGCAGAAAAGGTCAATGAGTATGTATGTGAATAATCAAAGCTGCTAGCCACTATCGTATCTCCTTAACCGGACTCCATAGAGCGTAACTTCCTATGGAGATCCTATCCGGCCAACCTTCGGCTGTCCGGCAAAGCCCTGCTCCCCCTCATTATTATCCATGAATGAATAATATTGTCCCCTATAATCTTAAGTCGCAGATTATAAGTTAATGGTGAGCCAGAAATCCAGAGCATTAAATAACCGGAATACCGGATGCCTAGAAAGCTAGAGAACTAGAAAGCTAGAAAGCCAGAGAGCTAGAGAACTAGAAAAGCTTAAAACCGGCCCTCCGAAGTTCCTCTTCGGAGACTCCTGAGCTGAGCTCAGAAGTGAAAACCCGCGGCAGTCCTCATGGGCTAAAATCCGGGACGGGGCCCGGACCCCCCAGAAATCGGGGGCAAGTTTTAGCCAGAAGCAAAAGCAGAAGCGTTTAGAACCGGTGCTGTCTCTAGACTAGAGGTTAACTTGTAATTATATGGTGAGTTGATAATTGTACACTATCACTGATGAGTAAATAAAACCGGTGCTGTAGTAGTCTACACCGGTGCTGATAAGTAATGAATAAATGATGTAATGTAATTAATGAGAGAACCGGTGCTGTAGTAGTCTACACCGGTGTAAGGTGATATATGTAGTATTGAATTAATGCTGAGCTAACTCCAATCCGGTGTGATGTCTAACCCTGGGCTGTAATGTGATGGTCCGGTGTGGCCTGAAGGCTGGGCCTAGCTCACGCCTGTAGGCTGAAGCTAGCTAGCTTCAAGGTGAATGTGATTGACTGCCTTAAGGCTGAAAGGCGAACGCTGGCGGGCTCGATGAGCCTGTAGGAATTGTCACGTGAGAGGATTGAAGTGTCTAGGTTAAAGTGTGATGGCACACTCCTCCGGAGTGATGCTCACGCTGGCTAGCTTAAGCTGAATCTGGGTGAAGAGCGATGATGGGCCAAGAACTAAATGACGGGAAATGGGAATGAATGAAATTGGAATATGAGTGAAGGGAAAGGAATGGGAATGAAAGGCTAGGAGCGAACTCGCCCCAGCGAGGTTCGGGGGGTAGCCTGTAATGTACATGACTTGGACTGAACCATATGGAAATGGAATGAATGACCATCTGGACGGAATGATAGGGTCAATGTCTATGAATCAACTAAGCTAACTTAAGCCCTTAAAGTGGTCTAGGTTAACTTGTGACACGATGAGCAATAAATCTGTAAGGCGAAAGTGTGTTATCTCAAGAGAAACAGGTTAACTAAGGCACTACAAATTCAATGAATGTGATAAAATCACAATGGCAAAAGCGAAGCAAAGCAAAAAACGAAAGCCTACTTAAGTAGACCATAAGGCGGAGAAGCAACTGCATATCAAATTGCGTTAAGGTAGCTAGCAATGATTAATTAGGGTTAACCAATAGTGAGCTGGGTGGTCTAGAGCCAACCATGTTCTAGGGGAACTAAAGCGGGCAAGAGAGCAGATTAAGAGAATTGGGAGAGTAGAGTGAAGCGGGACGGGACGGGGAGTGGGGCGGGCAGATGTCCGCTGGCTTTTTTTTATTTTTTCTGCTTGAAGCAATATTATAAAATATATTTGTAAGTTTATTTCAAAAAAACAATCTAACTAATCAAGAGATTAATTATATTGAGACTTAATTTTTAATTTAAATAACATTTTAAAATTATTTTTATGTAGTTAGTATAAATATATTAGATTGCAATTTTTAAATAATTTCATGTTAAATTTATTTCGCAACATAAATAAATATAATTTATTGGTCAATATATAAAAAGACAGTCTTACAATGGACTGTCTTTTTATATATTACTTTAATATTTTTTAATAACCCCATTCAGTTAATTTATTACTTATATTTGTTTTAATAAATTTTATTCCTGCAAAATTAATATGTTTATCATTTCCTTTATATTGAGCTTCAGTGATTATTATTTCATATAGCAACTCTATCATTTGATTTCTTTCTGTCTTTAGGAATTCGTCTGCGGTCAGCCAGTCTTCTGAGCCTTCCTCAGAGTCCGTCATTTGATTTTCATAACCACCTATCATATCACTTATAACTTCCAGTATTAACTTATTGGCCTTTAGTTGGTGTGAATTTAATTTTATCTTAGACATTTTGTTCCCCCCATTTGTTTATGTATGTGGTATATTTATTTACCTTATGTATATATTATAACACATTTAAATGAAGCTGTCAACATTGTTTTCACTAATTATATTATTATAATTTCCAACAAGGCTTTTGATGGAGGGATTTTTATTTCAAGTTGACGGGACGGGTTATAAAGTTAGCAGTCAATTTAAAAGTGTATTCAATTATTTTTTATGGAGACAAAATGAGTTTTTAAAGTTCTCTCAAATGAAAAAATAAAGAGGTTGTTTTTATTTTAGCAGTCTTTTATAAATTTAAAATTGTCATTCAAGTTTTATCTTTAGTTGGCCAGAGTCTTCAATTTTATTTTTATTTTTGAGACCTCATTTTAGAGGTCCTCTATTTTTCAATTATTAAGGAATCTAAAGTTTACAAGACAGCCTGAACTCCATATGAGTGACTTTCTTCGGAAGAGTAATCGAATATTATTTCATAGTTTTTTAATTGGATAAGTTCTTTATTTAAATCTTTTTAATTTTAAGAATTTAATATTCATTCCTCTAATTTTTTAAATTATTAAGTTTATTTGTTAGTTAAATAAGATACAGAACAATCAACCATTTCATTTGACAAAAACATTTATTTATTGTATAATATATTTATAAAGGAGAGTGATTTAAAATGAATGTTAAATTTAAAGAGGGTCAGATTGTAATTTACACAAAAGGTGATAAGTACCAGATAGGAAAGATTAAATTATTAAATGAGACTCATGCTTTCGTTTGGTATCATGGGGGAGACACAGCTGCCAAAACTAGTTTAACCATGTTAATTCCTATAGACGATGTGGATGAAATAAATAAATTCAGTCCTATAATTAATGAATACTGCATGAAAGAGATTTTGACAAAGTGAGTACTATAGTTGACTAGTCCCCTTTAAATAATGGACAAATAAAAAAAGACCTTTATATAGGTCTTTTATTTTTCAAGTTTCAAGTAAATCTCTCCCCCTGAATTTAATATTACATTAATAAACTCTTCCACAGTAGTGCCCGCGTAAATCTCTATAGATTTAACAGGGTTGTAAGTTTTCCCAGACAGCCAAGGGGTCTTTTTATCATTAATATCTTGTACTGAGTATGGGGAGTTAATTCCAAATCTTTCGGCAGGTGTTTCTAGTTCACTTTGGAAAACTAATTTAGTAATTTTAAATTTATCATTTTCATAGGGTGGGCCCGCATTATGTTCATAGGGTTTATCGTCCCAATCATCTCCCCATTGATCTTTAAGATTGTTTGTGAAGTAGGCGAGGTTATCCTCAATGTAACATAGGTATTTATCCATAGGTTTTCATCTCCTTTTACTTGTTAGAAGAGATTGAATCCACCTTTAACAGTGGACTTCAACTTTTACCAACCATTTAATTGGGGCTTTCCCTTTAAATTTTTCAGATTGCTTATCCTTTCTTTCTTGTTCAATCTTTTCATATTGTTTTAGAAGTTTATTATTATCTTCATTAAATTTATTGAGGCGTTCAATTATATAATCAGCTCTAAGATCTTGTTTTTTGCAAACTGGGCATTTTTGGCTTTCAGTGTAATCTTTAGCTATTCGGCTTCCACAGTTTGGGCAAGTAATGAGTTTTGATTTTAAATTTTGTATTTTATGTTTTTCTTCATACTCATTCTTTTTAATTTTATTTTCATCAATTTTAGCAAGGATATTAAGCATTTGTTTTGTAGGTTTAATTTTTGGTATGTCATAAAATTGTACAGCATGGTCATCGTACCAGCCATTATCTAATTGATTTATTTTATTTTCTGCTTGTTCTATATTGTCGCATATTATGTTATCATGGATAGTCATATTGCCATGGTAACTTCCATCATAGTTTTCACCTCTATCAGTATTATGGAAAGCAAAGTTTCCTGCAACTGCCAGTATATCTTTTTTATTTTTAACTACCTCAAATGTTATTGCGTGACCCATATTTATCCCTCCAATGTTTTATTTGTTAATTATATTATAACATGAAAGACAGAATAAGTCAACTTATTTATAAAAACTTTTCAAAACAAAAAAGCCCACCTTTTAAGTGGGTTTTTATGTAAACTTTAGTTAGCTATATTTTCTATCGAATTGGGCAATATCTGTAAGGTTATCACTTTCTATATATGGGATAGTTTGTTTTAAGTTATCTATGTCTTTTATAAGTTCGTCATATTGTTTGAAGTTTAATTTTGACAAATGAAACTTATCCCATTTTTCGAAGAATGTTTTTAAAGTTTTATTTTTTAGTAAACTTTGTTGAGCTTGTCCACAGGTGTCGTAATCAGTTCTATTTATATTAAACTCTTGTGCTGAAGTTGAGAAATGTGGATCTTGTGAAAGTTGTCCATATTCTCCATAATGTATTGTGAATGTAACTTTTTTTCTATCTCTAAAAGTGATTACAAGTTTACCTTCATATCCTACAAATCCTCTTTTATTTATTTCTTTATTGTGTTCTTTCACAGTTTCAAATCTCATTAGTAAATCCCCCCTTGTTTTATTTATTAATTATATTATAACATGTATCTGTTTAATTGTCAACTATTTCTTTCCATTTTTCTAAATTAATAGTGACTTTGAAGTTCATTGGTTGTTTATATTTTTTGATGTAGTTTAATACTCTGTTGTTCAACTTGTCTTCTTCATATCCATAAATTAATGAGGACCAGCCACCGGATACTTGTTGAATAAATACTTGGACAATAAACCAAGTTTCATTCTTATATTCTTTTTTATAGGTTAGCCCAGTTTTTTGAAGTTCGGCAATAAAGTTATAGTACATTTTCAGCCATTCATCTTCAGTAGAAAACTTTTCATTTATTTTCAACCATTTCCTTTTTCTCCCCATTGTCAATCTAATCCTCCTTTAGATTATTTTCATTGTTGTTTTTGATTATATATATATTATAACACATATATAACATATGTCAACAGTTTTATTAAAATAAAAACAACCCTTAAAATATTAAATTATGTGTATGTTCAATATATTTATTTTTGTTTCAATTGATTATAATTCTATTATACATTAAAACTGTTGATTTGTCAATCATTCATTTGTCTTAATTTCAGATATTTTTCAAACAAAAAGGAGTATGGATTTAACTTACATACTCCTCATTGTTGTTTAATGTACTTCAATGTCTGCTCCGTGAACTAACATGAGTTCATATCCTTGAGTATTCTCAGGCAACTTGAATCCATACAACCCTTGACGTGCCCATTGACCACCGATTGTATTACTATTTGGTCCTGCGCCAACCTTTCCTAACGGGTCAACTCCGATGTCTTCGATGAAATACATTGTATCCCTTTTAATCACCTTTTTATCAAGTTTAGAACTTGAAGATTGTTTGAAGTTAACTGCAGTTACCTCTGTTCCTTTTTTAACTAAGAATGCTCTCACACTTAACATCTCCTTTAGATTTTAATGTCCTGTTTGATTCGTTAATTTTATTATAACATAGATAGTCTTACCTGTCAACAGTTATTTAAGATACATTTGAGAGCTCTCTGTAATTCAATACACTTCTTTCTGAGTTCGCTCGATTGTCTTATGAACGTTGTCGAACAAGGTTTTTATCAGCAATGAGCAAGAAGACGCCGACCTCAAGCATTTTGCTCCATAAAGGGTAAAAACGATAGGTGGGTGAGTCTTCATTCATACACTTTCCCCTTTGCTATTATTTTCATACCCAGTTACCACGAAGTTCTCATTTACTATAATTACTGGTTTACTGAAAGCTCCTTTTATTAACTTTAAATTATTGTTTAAGGTTTCATAAGTTTCTGAGATTAAAGCTGCATCTCCAAAGCCATTAGGTTCTCCTTGTTCATCATAATACGTTTCCA
>DUQJ01000087.1 GCA_012837865.1 Clostridiales bacterium
AATGGACTTCCGTGGTATGACCTTTTTGCACCTTTGGGAGAAAGTGAAAAGAAATTTACAGAGATAGAGGCTAGAGATTATCTGCTAAAACATTTTAGAAGTTTTTCTGATGATTTAGCAGATATGGCTGAAGAAGCATTTGAAAATAATTGGATAGATTTTAATCCAAGGAAGGGCAAGGTAGGTGGTGCCTTTTGTTTAAACATACCATTCGCAAAACAAAGTAGAGTTTTATCTAACTTTACTGGTTCGCTTAGCGATGTAGTTACACTTGCCCACGAGCTAGGGCATGCATATCATGGAATGATGATACAAGAGCATTTGCCTTTAAATACAAATTATAGTATGCCAGTTGCTGAAACAGCATCAACTTTCAATGAGGCAATTATTATGAATGCAGCTATTGATGATGCAGATATTAATGAGAAGATTGGGTTAATAGAGAGCCAATTACAAGATGTAACCCAGATTATATGTGATATTTATTCGAGATATTTATTTGAAACAGAAATATTTAATAAAAGTCGTAAGGGATTTTTATTTAGTGATGAATTAAAGCAAATAATGTTAAATGCACAAAAAGAAGCTTATGGAGATGGACTAGATCATAGATATTTACATCCATATATGTGGATAAATAAAAGTCATTATTATTCGGAGAGTTTAAGTTTTTATAATTTTCCATATGCCTTTGGTGGATTGCTAGCAAGAGGATTATATGAAAAACATCAAAATGAAGGGAAAGATTTTTTGCCTAAGTATAGAAAATTCTTATATTCAACTACAATTATGTCAGTTGAGGATGCTTGTAAGCAAGCAGAAATAGATTTAGAGGATCCTGAATTTTGGAGAACCAGCTTGAAATCATATGAAAAGCTAATTGATGAATTTATTACTTTATCATCAAAATAAAATCTTTAATATAGAAGGATTGTCTAAATAAGTGGGCTTTTTAAAACAAATATCAAAAAAGAGATAGAATTAACTAAAATCTATCTCTTTTATATATAAGCTTATCTTTTATTACCCATAAAGAATAAAGCAATGGTTCCAGGACCTGAATGAGCTCCAATTGTAGGACCAATAAAATTAATTAGAGTTTTTTCTATTCCAAATCGTTCTTTAACTAATTTAGCTACGTATTCAGCATCTTCAATACAATCACCATGGCTAATAAAAACCATATCATTTTTCAAATCATAATTAATTAGACGGGCTTCCATTTCATCAACTAATGCAACTAAAGATTTCTTTCGTCCTCTAATATTATTTAATAGAATCAATTGGCCTTCATTATTAACATGTAAGACAGGTTTTACATTAATTAATGTTCCTATAATTGCAGCAGCCTTTGAAACTCTGCCTCCACGCTGCAGGTGAAACAAGTCATTAACTGTAAACATATGGCATATGTTTAATTGGTTTTCTTCAATCCATTTTGCCACTTCATCTATACATTTTCCCTCTTCCTTAAGGGTTACAGCTTTATGGACTAAAAATCCCTCTCCTAATGAAGCACATAATGAATCTATAACAATAATTTTCGAATCGGGATATTCTTCAGATAAGTCTCTTGCTGCAATTCCAGCAACACTATAACTCCCACTGAGTGCAGATGAAAATGCGATATGTAAAATATCATATCCTTCTTTTAATAAATTCTCAAATATTGAATGAGTAGTATCAGGATTAGCTGCCATTGTTACAGGCATATCGCCATTCCTCATTTTACTATAAAACTCTTGTGGTTCTAGTTTAAGTTCATCACCATATATAAGATTATTGAAACTGTAGTATATAGGGACAATCTTTATATTATGTTCTTTAAGATAGTCGCTAGGTAAATCACTTGTTGAGTCTGTTGTAATAATATATTTTTTCATGATAACCTCAATTCTGGCATCAAAGCCATAGTATAAATTATTATGACAATTATATCATAATAATTAAGACTAAATCAACAGTTTTATAGTTATATGTTTTAAAAATGATAATAAATCCTCATATCATTTGCAAATAGCTGATAATATTGTAAAATAGACTATAATACGATTATAATAAACTCTTAAATCTGAAAGGTGCGAAATTTAACGATGACTAATAAATGGTTGATTTCCAATAAAAGTGGTGATTTTAATAATATAATGAAAATCTTTGGAGTTAGTGAAATACTAGCAAGATGTCTTGTAAATAAGGATATTGTAAGTATAGATGATATTGAAAGGTATTTAAATCCAAAGATAGAATATCTATATGATCCATACTTGATGAAAGATTTAAAAAAAGCATGTGAAATATTACATAATAAAATAGTCACAAAGAAGAAAATCAGAATAATTGGGGATTATGATGTTGATGGTATAATATCTACTTTTATTCTTTATAAAACATTAAAAAGATTTGGTGCAAATATTGATTACATAATCCCAGATAGAGTAGAGGATGGTTATGGAATTAATAATTATATGGTGGACACTGCATATGAAGATGGAATTGATACGATTTTAACCTGTGACAATGGCATCAGTGCTATTGAACAGATTAAAAAAGCTAAGCAACATGGTATGACAGTAGTAATAACCGATCATCATGATATATGTATAGAGGATGGACAAATTATTATACCGGAAGCAGATGCAGTAGTTAATCCTAAACAAATAGACTGTATGTATCCTTTTAAAGGGTTATGTGGAGGTGCAATAACCTATAAACTCATGTTAGGTTTGATAGAATATTTTGAAGTATCAGATAAGGAAAAATTAATACAAGAATTATTAGGATTTTCAGCAATTGCAACCGTATGTGATGTTATGGATTTAATTGATGAAAATAGAATTATTGTTAAAAATGGATTAGAATATTTAAAAACAAACAACAATATAGGTTTAAATACATTATTTAAAGTATGTGAGATATCTATAGAAGAGGTATCAGTTTATATACTTGGATTTGTTATAGGTCCATGTTTAAATGCATCAGGGCGCTTGGATACTGCAGTAAAGGGGTTGAGACTACTCTTAACTGATTCTACTGAAGAAGCCTTAGAATTGGCTAACGAATTAAAAATACTTAATGAATTAAGAAAGAGCATGACAATTGAGGGTGTAGAATTAGCAATAGAACAGATTGAATCTATACCTTTAAAAGAAGATAAAGTTTTAGTGGTCTATTTGCCAGAATGTCATGAAAGTTTAGCAGGAATAATTGCAGGTAGAATCAAGGATAAATATCATAGACCTACTATAATACTAGCTAATTCAAAAGATATTATAAAAGGTTCAGCTAGATCGATTGAAGAATACAATATTTATGAAGAACTAAATAAGTGTAAGGATCTTTTATTGAAATACGGAGGGCATCCATTAGCGGCAGGAATGTCGTTAGAAAAAAATAATATTGATAAGTTGAGAGAGAGATTAAATGCTATCACAGACCTAACTGATGATATGCTTATTCCAACAATTAATATTGATATAAAGTTACCACTTAGTTATTTGACAGAAGAATTAATAGAGGAGTTGGAAATGTTAGAACCATTTGGGAAAGGAAATTCCAAACCTTTATTTGCTCAAAAAGACATGATTATAAAATCAATGATGTTACTAGGAAAAAAGAAGAATGTATTAAAACTAAATATAATTAATGAAAAAAATGTCGAAATCCAGGCTATATACTTTGGGAATGTAGATGATTTCTTTAGTTATATGGAAGGAAAGTATGGTAAAGAAGAGGTAAAGAAGATGGAAAGAGGGCGATATATTAATGCTAAATTAACTGCTACATACTATCCAAAAGTTAACAATTACATGAATAATAAGGCATTACAGATAATAATACAAAATTATCGCTAATAATACTTTACTATAAGGAGAATAAAAGATATAATTATCTTTTAATAAGGTTGTATTTTAATTAATGGAAAAAGAGAGGTTAAAATGAAAAGCATAAAAGATTATATAAGAACTATTCCGGATTTTCCAGAACCAGGTATAATGTTTAGGGATGTAACAAGTATTCTACAAGATAAAGATGGATTGAAATTAGCAATCGATGAAATAGATAAAAAAATTGGTGATATAGAATTCGATTCTATTATTGGTCCAGAGTCAAGAGGATTTATTTTTGGCGTTCCACTTGCGTATAAGTTAAACAAGGCATTTATTCCTGTACGAAAAAAAGGCAAACTACCTGGTAAAACAGTATCAATGGATTATGATTTAGAATATGGGCAGGCAACAATTGAAATGCATAAGGATTCAATAAAACTTGGCCAAAAAATTGTAATAGTAGACGACTTAATTGCTACAGGTGGGACAATAGAGGCTATAATTAAACTAGTAGAGCTATTAGGTGGTGAAATAGTTAAAATTATATTCCTAATTGAGCTTAATGGACTTAATGGTAGAGATAAGCTAAAGGGATATGATGTAGAATCAATTGTTCAATATGATGATAAATAATAAATATTTTTAAAAGATATATTTGTATAAAATGAAAGGTGGTGATATCTATGAAAGATGGTGATTTAATGAAATCAAATAGTGAAAATAAAACTCCCATTAATAATGAATATGATGTTAGGGACATAATGACTCCTGTGGATTTTACAGAACCTCAAGCTTTGTATAAAAGGTTAATTGAAATCGTATATAGTTACCACCCATCTACTGATATTACCATGATAGAGAAAGCCTATAATTTAGCATATAATGCTCACAAAGATCAGCTTAGGAAATCTGGTGAGCCATATATAATACATCCTTTATGCGTTGCAATTATCTTAGCAGAATTAGAGCTTGATAAAGAGACTATTGTTGCAGGTCTGCTACACGATGTAGTTGAAGATACAATTATGACGACCGAGGAAATAGCAGAAGAGTTTTCAAACGAAGTATCCATACTGGTTGATGGAGTTACGAAACTTACTCAACTAAATTACTCAATGGATAAAGTGGAAATACAGGCAGAGAATTTAAGAAAAATGTTTTTAGCAATGGCTAAAGATATTAGGGTTATATTAATTAAATTAGCAGATAGACTTCATAATATGCGTACTTTAAAATATATGACCGTTGAAAAACAGAAAGAAAAAGCAAGGGAAACAATGGATATATACGCTCCCATTGCACAAAGACTTGGTATCTCTAAAATTAAAGTTGAATTAGATGATTTATCATTAAAGTACTTAGAAGCTACAATATATAAGGAATTATCAGAAAAAATTAAATCTAAAAAGAGTGAAAGACAAGACTACATTGATGAAGTTGTAGCAGATGTAGGTAGCCATATATTAGACGCAGGTATTAATGCTAAGATCGAAGGAAGATTTAAGCATTTTTTTAGTATATACAAGAAGATGGTTAATCAAAGTAAATCTATAGATCAGATATATGACCTATTTGCAGTAAGGATAATTGTTGTAAGTGTTAAAGATTGTTATGCGGCACTTGGTATTATTCATGAAATGTATAAACCTATTCCTGGAAGATTTAAAGATTATATTGCAATGCCTAAACCTAATATGTACCAATCGCTTCACACAACACTTATTGGACCTAATGGAAATCCATTTGAAATACAGATTAGAACATATGAAATGCATAAAACAGCTGAATTTGGTATAGCAGCCCATTGGAAATACAAAGAGAAACAAAATGGTGAAAATATTAATTCGGAAGAGGAAAAACTTACTTGGTTAAGAGAAGTTTTAGAGTGGCAAAGAGATTTATCCGATAATAAAGAATTTTTAAGTTTGCTTAAAAATGATTTTGATTTATTTTCAGATAGTGTCTATTGTTTTACTCCTACAGGTGATGTTAAGAACCTACCAGCAGGCTCTAATCCAATAGATTTTGCTTATAATATTCATTCTGCTGTTGGAAATAAAATGATTGGTGCTCGAGTAAATGGTAGATTAGTTCCTATTGATTATCTTATTCAAAATGGTGACCGTGTTGAGATAATTACTTCACAAAATTCAAAAGGGCCTAGTAGAGATTGGCTATCTATTGTTAAGAGCACTCAAGCGAAAAATAAAATAAACCAATGGTTTAAGTTAGAGTTAAAAGAAGACAATATTGTTCGTGGTAAAGAATTAATTTATGCATATGCAAAGAATAGAAATATAAATATAAGCGAATTATTAAAGCCGGAATTTATGAAAGCAGTATTAGGAAAGCATGGATTTAAAGATTGGGACTCTGTCAATGCAGCAGTTGGGCGTGGCGGATTAAAAGAAGGACAAATTGTAAACAAACTTCAAGAAGAATTAAAGAAACTCAACATTAAAAACATTACTGATGAAAATATATTAGAAAACCTTACGATTGAAAACAAACAAACAAGTAAAAAGTCTAAGAGTGGTATAGTAGTTGAGGGTATCCACGATGTAGCAGTAAGATTTTCTAAATGTTGTAGCCCTGTACCAGGGGACGAAATAATAGGGTATGTAACAAGGGGCAGAGGAGTTTCCATTCATAGAACAGATTGTATAAATGTTATTCATATGTCTGAAGATGATAGGGCTAGATTAATTAATGCAGAATGGAATATTACGGATGATAAATCCCTTAATACAACTTATACTGCAGAAATAAATATATATACTAAAAATAGAACTGGAATGCTTGTCGACTTATCTAAGGTATTTACAGAAAACAAACTTGATGTGGCATCAATGAATGTAAGGACAAGTAAACAAGGCACTGCAACTATTAATGTTGGCTTTGAAATAAGTAGCCAAGAACAGCTACAACATTTAATTGATAAAATTAGAAGAGTTGAATCAGTAATAGATATAGAAAGAACAATGGGATAAATAAATATGCAAAACTATATTACAGAAATAGTATAAACAGCCTTATCCATTATATAATATGGAATTGAGGCTGTTTTCTATTATAGTTAGAGTGTTGGCATTTAAAAATTTGATTGAGTAAACAAGATAAATATAGTAAAATAGATTAATGGAAATGCAGATTTACCTTATGAAAGGATAATAATATGAATAAATTATTAGTTAAAAAGTTTGTCTTAGGCATGGTGGGAACTAATTGTTATATAATAATTAATACAAATAATAATCAAGCAATTATTGTAGACCCAGCAGATGATGCAGATATTATAGAGGAGTATATTAAGAAAGAAGATTTAAAATGTAAGGGTATTTTATTAACTCACGGACATTTTGATCACATTGGTGCAGCAGAAGAACTTGCTGAAAGTTTTGGAGTTGAGATCTATGCATTTAAAGAAGAGGCAGAACTATTAGCTGATAAGAAACTTAATTTTTCAATAGGCGTAGGACAAGATATAAGTCTGACTGCAGATGTACTGTTAGTTGATAAGCAAAAGATTGAATTGGCAGGCTTTGATATAAAAGTTCTTCACACACCTGGTCATACAAAAGGATCTGCTTGCTACTTGTTTATAGATGAAGATATAATTCTTACAGGAGATACATTGTTCTTTGAAAATATAGGTAGATGTGACCTTCCAACAGGAAACTTTGAAGAAATTATTAACTCATTAAATAGTAAATTAATGATTTTAGATAATAATATAAGAGTATATCCAGGCCATGGTGAATTAACAGATATTGGACATGAAAAACTAAATAATCCATATGTAGAATGTTAGCGTGGTGGTAGAATGATTGATATATATGTATCAAATGAAAGATATGAAAACGATGTATATTCGCTTGTTAAATCCTTTTATCCTGGAGTAGAAGTTTCATATAATAGAAATGATAATGATTTACTTAATCAGGGTAAGCTATCTGTGATAGAAAAAGAAGGTATAAAATTATATATTTATATAGAAAATGATAGATTGATAAGTCTAAAATTATTCTTGAGTGAAGAAGATAAAATAACTAGAGAATATAAAAAAACTTATCAAAGACTTATTTATAAAGAATTATCAAAGATAACAGGTAAAGAATTACCTTGGGGTATTTTAACGGGTATTAGGCCAGCTAAATTAATATATGAAAAAATAGAGGATAAAAAAACAGATAAACAAATTATAGATTTTATGAAAGAAACTTATATCTGTTCTGAAGAAAAAACTAAATTAAGCTTGCAGATTGCAAAAAGAGAAATAGAGCTTTTAAGTGAATTTGACTATAAAAATGGCTACAGCCTATATATTGGAATTCCGTTTTGTCCGACCACTTGTTTATATTGCTCTTTTACTTCATATTCAATTAAAAAATATTTATATTTAGTTGATGATTATCTGCTTGCATTAGAAAAGGAAATTATATATGCATCTACATGCATGAAAAATAAAGAGTTAAACACTATTTATATTGGAGGTGGAACTCCAACTACATTAAATGAAGAACAATTAGAAAAGTTATTAGTAATAATCACTAATAATTTTGATATAAAAGCTCTAAAAGAATTTTCAGTTGAAGCAGGTAGGCCGGATAGTATTACTTATGAAAAGTTAATGATTTTAAAAAGATATAATGTTAGCAGAATATCTATTAATCCACAAACAATGGTTCAGCGCACATTGAATCTAATTGGAAGAAATCATACAGCCGAGCAGATAATAGATGCTTTTAATATGGCAAGAGATATAGGGCATAAGAATATAAACATGGACCTAATAATAGGCTTATCTGGTGAAACTACAGAAGATGTTGCCTACACTTTAAATGAAATTAACAAGTTAAATCCAGATAGTATAACAGTTCATACATTAGCTCTAAAGCGGGCTGCTAAATTAAATATTGAAAAAGATAATTATAAAAGGTATAATGCAAGCGGTATATCAAAAATGCTTGAACTTACAATGGATTACGCATTAACTAATAATTACCTACCATATTATTTATATAGACAAAAAAACATGGCAGAGAATCTTGAAAACATAGGTTATGCTAGATGTGGGAAAGAGGGCTTATATAATATTTTGATTATGGAAGAAAAACAAATAATTCTTGCACTAGGTGCAGGAGGAATGTCCAAGTTTGTACTTAGAGATCAAAATAGGATTGTACGTGTAGACAATGTTAAAAGTGTAGTAGATTATATAGATAGAATTGATGAAATGATTGAAAGAAAAGAAACTTTTATAAGGGAGGAGTTAAGATGATAACGCAAAAACCAAAGGGAACACAGGACTGGTATGGGGAGAAGATGCATAAGCGTACCATTATTGAAGAAAAAGCAAGAGAAATTTGCAAGGCATATAATATAAAAGAAGTAATTACGCCAATATTTGAACACACAATTTTATTCCATAGGGGCGTAGGTGAGACTACTGATGTTGTTCAAAAGGAAATGTATTCGTTTGAAGATAAAGGGAATCGTAATATTACATTAAAACCAGAGGGTACAGCGGGAGTTGTTCGTGCTTATCTAGAGAATAATTTATATGCAGAAACACAACCAACGAAATTGTTTTATATAACACCTGCATTTAGATATGAAAAACCTGAAAGTGGAAGGCTTCGTCAACATCACCAATTTGGGATAGAGTTTTTTGGATCATCTAGCCCTTTAGTGGAGGTTGAATTGATTTCATTGTTAACCGAGTTTATGAGTAATCTTGGAATTAAGGGAGCTAAACTTCATATTAATAGTATTGGATGCAAATCTTGTCGTAAAACATATAATGAAATACTTGTAAAATATTTACAAGACCATAAAAACATGCTTTGTTCAACCTGCATTGAAAGAATGAATAAGAACCCATTGAGAGTATTGGACTGTAAGGTGCCGAATTGTAATGAAATAGTAAAAAATGCACCCAGGACAATTGAATATCTTGATGAAGAATGTAAAAACCATTTTGATGAATTGCAAGAAATTCTTAATCAATTAAATATACCATATGAAATAGATACAGGTATAGTTAGAGGTTTGGATTACTACACCAAAACGGTGTTTGAGTTCTTAAATAGAGATGGCTTTACTTTATGTGGCGGTGGCAGATATGATAATCTTATTAATGAAATAGATGATAAACGCGATATACCAGCTGTAGGATTTGGTTTTGGAATTGAAAGAATGATTAATGAGCTTGAAGAAGAAGGCGCAGAACTTCCCGAGCAACCATTAGTTGATATTTATGTTGGAATACTAGGAAGTGACACAAAAGCAGCAGCATATAAATTAGTAAAAGAATTAAGAAGTGAAGGTATAATAGTAGAAACAGATTATATGGATAGAAGCCTTAAGGCACAAATGAAATATGCTAATAAAATAGGTGCTAAAAACACAGTCATAATTGGAATGAACGAGATAAATGAAAAACAAGTAAATGTTAAGAATATGGAAACAGGCGAAGAAAAAGCAGTTAAAATAAATGAAATTGTAAATCTATTTATATAATTTGAGATTAAAGAGGAGGTATAATAATGGCAGAATCAATGAAAGGGTTACGAAGAAGTCACAGATGTACGGAGATATCTAATAAGGATATAGGGGCAGAAGTAACAATTATGGGTTGGGTCCAGAAAAGCAGAAATAAAGGTGGAATTATATTTGTGGATTTAAGGGATCGTTCTGGACTTCTTCAAGTTATATTTGAGGGTACTGATATAGATGAAGAGGGATTTGGAAAAGCTGAAAAATTAAGAAGCGAATTTGTAATAGCAGTTGTAGGAAAAGTTGTTGCTAGATCAGGAGCAATAAATGAAAATTTAGTTACAGGTGATATTGAAATTAAGGCGACTAATATTAGGGTGCTATCAGAATCTGAAACACCTCCATTTCCAATAGAAGAAAACTCCAAAACAAAAGAAGATTTAAGATTAAAATATCGTTATTTAGATTTAAGAAGACCAGACCTTCAAAGAAACTTAATGCTAAGAAGTAAAGTTGCTAATATAACAAGGCATTTTCTTGAAGAAGAAGGGTTTCTTGAAATTGAAACGCCAGTACTTACAAAAAGTACTCCTGAAGGAGCAAGAGATTATCTAGTTCCTAGCCGTATTCATCCAGGTAATTTCTATGCATTACCTCAATCACCTCAGATATTTAAACAATTGCTTATGTGTTCTGGATATGATAGATACTTTCAGATTGTTAGATGTTTTAGAGATGAAGATTTAAGAGCAGATAGACAACCAGAGTTTACTCAAATAGATATGGAATTATCATTTGTAGATGTTGAAGATGTTTTAGATGTTAATGAAAGACTTCTTAAAAAGATGTTTAAGGAAAGCATTGGCTTAGATATTGAATTACCTATTCAAAGAATGACATATAAAGAAGCAATGGAGAGATTTGGATCTGATAAACCTGATAATAGATTCGGTATGGAGCTTCAAAATGTAACAGATCTTGTTAAAGATTGTGGTTTCGTTGTATTTACAGGAGCAATTGAAAATGGTGGTTCTGTTAGAGGTATTAATGCTAATGGACAAGGGAATATGTCTAGAAAGAAAATAGATGCCTTAGTAGATTTTGCAAAAGGATTTAAAGCAAAAGGGCTAGCATATATTGCAATAGCAGAAGATGGTAGTTATAAATCTTCATTTGCAAAGTTTATGACAGAAGAAGAATTAAATAAACTTGTTAAAGCAATGGAGGGTAAACCAGGTGATTTGTTATTATTTGCGGCAGATCAAGATGATATTGTTTTCGATGCACTTGGTCATCTAAGATTAGAAATTGCAAAAAATATGGGTCTTGTTAAAAAAGATGAATTTAAATTCTTATGGGTTACAGAATTTCCCCTACTAGAATTCTCAGAGGAAGATAATAGATATGTGGCAAAACACCATCCATTTACAATGCCTATGGAAGAAGATTTGGAACTATTATCTACAGAGCCAAGTAAAGTAAGAGCTAAAGCATATGATATTATTTTAAATGGAAATGAAATAGGTGGAGGCTCAGTAAGAATTCATCAAACAGATATTCAAGAAAGAATGTTTGAGGCATTAGGCTTTACCAAAGAAAAGGCATATGAAAGATTTGGTTTTTTAATGAATGCTTTTAAGTACGGAGTACCACCACATGCAGGGCTTGCATACGGATTAGATAGACTTATAATGATAATGGCAGAGAGTGACAGTATTAAAGATGTTATAGCATTTCCTAAAGTTAAAGATGCATCTTGTATAATGTCAGAAGCACCTAATCTTGTAGATGATAATCAGCTAGTTGAATTAGGTATAGATATAGTTAAAATAGAAGATAAAATATAGAATAGAAAATACGGGGTCGTTAATGACCCCGTATTTTATTATGATAGTCTAATTAATACTAATGATGCTCCTTTATATCGCTCTAGTGAAACTGTATCAGGTCCTCCAAATATGCCTAATGAAATTTTATCATTAGCATTAAATCTTTTAATAAACTGTGTGTGAAAATAATCTGTACTATTTGATAAATTAATGACTGAAGTTGGAATATGATTTCCATTTAATAAAACGGCTGAATTAATTCCGGAGTTTTGTGTTAGATTAATATCGTAAACAACATAATAGCGTCCACTAGCGGGAACGTTAAATATAGTATTTGTAATATTAGTTGTAAAACCGTCTAAATTTTTCTTTGGAAACGAAATTAATATTGTACCGGAAGCAGGAATTGTTAAATTGGAACCATTATTGGATACGTACATGGAATTACGTGTTACTGAAGGACCAGTGTCACCTTGCGGTCCGATGTCACCTTGCGGTCCAGTGTCACCTTGCGGTCCAGTGTCACCTTGCGGTCCAGTATCGCCTTGTGGTCCTTGTTCTCCAGTGTCTCCATCATAACCTCTAGGTCCTCTAAATCCCCTAAATCCTCTAGGTCCTCTATCACCTTGCTCGCCGGTATCACCTTGCGGTCCAATATCGCCTTGTGGTCCCTGTGGTCCATAACAACATTTATCACAACAACACCAATCATTATTCCAACAATAATCATTGTTGATATAATTATATGGGTATAGATTTGAAAAGTATGAATCATTATTAAAAATATTATTCATTTATATTCACTCCTTTATTAACATTTGTGGGAGTTCATTCCCATAATAACATATGCTAAATCAAGCTAGTTTGTTACAAAATACTACATATTATCGTATAAAACGACAGAGTTAAAAGACCTAGAGATATTATTATCTTAGATATAATCTTTAAAATAAGGAATTGTTATTCTATTGACAAAATATCTTGTATTTGCTACTATTGTATACATTAAAGCGTTGAAGTGACAAAGCGAAAATGGAGAGTATAAGAGATGATTAAAATTTTGTTATTGGTACTATTTTTTAGTACAATGATTATTGTAGGGATATATTCAAGAAAGCATGCAACAAATGTAAATGATTTTGTATTAGGAGGAAGAGATGTAGGTCCGTGGCTAACGGCATTTGCATATGGGACCTCTTATTTTTCAGCAGTTGTTTTCGTAGGATACGCCGGGCAATTTGGATGGAAATATGGTCTTTCTGCAACTTGGATTGGACTTGGAAATGCATTTATAGGCAGCTTATTGGCATGGAAGGTGTTGGGTAAAAAAACTAGAATAATGACGCATCATTTAAATGTTAAAACAATGCCAGATTTTTTTAGTAAAAGATATGATAGTAAGAAGATTAAAATTGCAGCTTCTGCCATTACCTTTATATTTTTAATTCCATACACATCTTCAGTATATAATGGATTATCTAGATTGTTTGGTATGGCTTTTAATATTCCTTATTGGGCATGTGTAGTAGGGATGGCCCTTTTGACATGTATATATGTTACAATGGGTGGATATATGGCAACTGCAATTAATGATTTAATCCAAGGAATTATAATGATATTTGGGATTATAATGGTAATATTTGCAGTAGTTAATGGTCAAGGTGGATTTAGTGAGGCCATAAAAAGTTTATCAAGTATTCCTAGTGATCTACCAAACACAATAGGTGAGACAGGATTATTTACATCTATTTTTGGTCCAGAGCCATTAAACTTATTAGGTGTAGTAATATTAACATCGTTAGGTACTTGGGGATTGCCACAAATGGTACATAAGTTTTATGCTATAAAAGATGATAAGGCGATTAAAATAGGAACTACAGTTTCTACTGTATTTGCAATTATTGTTTCAGGTGGCTGTTATTTACTAGGTGGTTTTGGACGCTTGTTTGACTCACCTGTTTTGTATAATGGAAGTAAAATTATGTATGATGCAATTATGCCATATATGTTATCATCATTATCAGATTTCTTAATTGGTATAATAGTTATCTTAGTTTTATCGGCATCGATGTCAACTTTATCAGCCTTAGTATTAACATCAAGTTCAACTTTGACCCTTGATTTCATAAAGGATACATTATTTAAAAATATGAATGAAAAAACACAAATAAAAGTAATGAGAATTTTAATAGTATTTTTTATAATATTATCGGTAGCCCTAGCACTTGATCCAACAGTTTTTATAGCACAACTTATGAGTGTATCGTGGGGAGCCTTAGCTGGAGCATTTTTAGCGCCATTTATGTATGGCCTATATTGGAAAGGTGTAACCAAAGCAGCTGTATGGTCAAGTTTTACTATAGGAATAGGAATTACCGTATCAAATTTAATTTTTAAATACATAGCTTCTCCAATTAATGCAGGAGCAATATCACTAATTGCGAGCTTAATTATAGTACCTGTTGTAAGTATGGTTACTCCTAAAATATCTAGTGAAAAACTAGATGATGTTTTTGAATGTTTTGAAGAATAGAAGAAAAATTATAAAAACATTTAAGAGAATCTAAAAGAATGTTATAATAGGTTAATAAAAAAAGTAAAGCAGAAATGAGGATAAAATGATTTGGGCCAAAGAAGAAACACTAAATAGAAGTGAAATAGAATCACTACAATTAGAAAGATTGAAAAAGACTGTAGATATTATTTATAATAAGGTTGCTCCTTACAGAGTTAAAATGGATGAGGCTAATATTAAGCCAGAAGATATTAAAACATTAAAAGATTTAGAAAAATTACCTTTCACAAAAAAACAAGATTTAAGAGATAATTATCCCTATGGACTATTTGCAAGGGATAAAAAAGAATTGGTTCGTGTTCATGCATCTTCAGGGACAACTGGCAAACCAACAGTAGTAGGTTATACTAAAAATGATTTGAAAACTTGGACAGAATGTGTTTCAAGAATAGCCGTTCTAGGTGGAGCATCACAAGATGATGTTGCTCAAATATGCTTTGGTTATGGAATGTTTACAGGAGCGCTTGGACTTCATTATGGTCTTGAGAATATTGGCTCAACAGTATGCCCATGTTCAGCAGGTAATACAAAAAAACAGATTATGTATATGCAGGATTTTGAAACCACATTATTAGTGGCAACTCCTTCTTATGCATTACATATTGGTGAAGTAGCGAGACAAATGGGAATTGATCCATCCAAAGATTTAAATGTTAATATAGGATTATTTGGTGGAGAAGGAATGACAGAGCCTATGCGAGAAGAAATGTATAAGTTATGGGGAAGCCAAATGAAAGTAACCCAAAACTATGGAATGAGTGAACTTATTGGGCCAGGTGTATCAGGTGAATGTCTAGAATTAAATGGCATGCATATAAATGAAGATCATTTTATAGCAGAAATTATTGATCCAATAACAGAGGAAGTATTAGCACCAGGAGAAAAAGGGGAACTAGTAATAAGTTGTATTACTAAGGAAGCTTTACCGCTTATAAGATATAGGACAAACGATATAACAAGGCTTTATTATGAACCTTGTAAATGTGGTAGAACTACAGCAAGGATGGAGAATTTATTTGGCCGGTCAGATGATATGTTGATTATTCGCGGAGTTAATATTTTCCCTAGTCAAATAGAAGAAGTTTTGCTAAAGATTGATGAAATTGGAGCTCATTATGAGATTATAGTTGATAGGAAAAATCATTTAGATACAATGGAAATAAAGGTTGAAATAGAAGATCAATCTTTACTAGATTCCTATGCGAAATTAGGAGCTTTAGAAAAAAGAATAAAGACCAATTTAAAATCAATGCTTTGTATAGATGCAGCCATAAAAATAGTGGCACCAAGAAGTTTAACAAGGTTTGAAGGTAAAGCGAAAAGAGTTTTAGATATGCGTAAGTAATCATAGAGATGTAAACTGGAAGGAGATATTAAAAGTGTCAGATAAAATAATAATGCTAGGAAATGAAGCTATAGCTAGAGGGGCATATGAAGCAGGTTGCAAGGTGTCGGCTGCATACCCAGGTACTCCAAGTACAGAAATAAGTGAAAACATTGTTCAATATAAAGAGATATATGCTGAATGGTCACCAAATGAAAAAGTTGCGATGGAAGTTGCAATAGGTGCATCAATAAGTGGTGTAAGAGCTATGGCATCCATGAAACATGTGGGTGTAAATGTGGCAGCAGATCCATTATATACAATAGCATATTCAGGTGTTAATGGAGGATTAGTATTAGTTGCAGCAGATGATCCAGGTCTTTATAGTTCACAAAATGAACAAGATACTAGGGCAGTTGCACGAGCGGCCAAGGTTCCTGTAATTGAACCATCAGATAGCCATGAGGCTAAAGAATTTATGAAATTTGCATTTAAAATGAGTGAAGAATATGATACTCCTGTTATTTTAAGGACAACGACAAGGATATCACATTCACAAGGAATTGTTGAATTAAATGAACGTCAAGAAATAGAAGATAAACCATATGTAAAAAATATTGCTAAAAATGTAATGATGCCAGGTAATGCAAAGGCTAGACATATAATAGTAGAAAAAAGGGATATTCAATTAGCTAAAGATGGTTGTAAATTTCCTATAAATAAAATAGAATACAATGATTTAAGTATTGGTGTGATTACATCTGGTATACCATATCAATATGTAAAAGAAGCAATGCCAAATGCTTCAGTATTAAAACTAGGAATAGTTAATCCTTTACCACAAGGATTAATAGAAGAGTTTGCTTCAAAGGTAGATAAGCTTTACATAGTAGAAGAATTAGATCCTATAATAGAAGAGCAAGTTAAATCTTGGGGGATTAAAGCAATTGGTAAAGAGCTTTTAACAATTCAAGGAGAGTATTCAGCTAATCTACTTCGCAAGGCTATTAATGGAGAAGATATGCAATTAACGGAGCCTATGCTTGCACCAAATCGTCCACCGATTTTATGTACTAGCTGTCCCCATAGAAGTGTGTACTATGTTCTTAATAAAATGAAACTTCATGCAGCAGGTGATATAGGATGCTATACATTAGGAGCTGTAGCGCCTCTAAGTGTTGTAGATACAACTATCTGTATGGGAGCGAGTATTTCAACTCTTCACGGAATAGAAAAAGCAAGAGGTAGAGAATTTATTAAAAACTGGGTAGCTGTTATAGGTGATTCTACATTTATGCACACAGGGGTTAATTCACTAATGAATATGGTTTATAATAAAGGTACAGGAACTGTAATGATTCTTGATAATTCAACAACAGGGATGACAGGCCATCAGGACCATGCAGCAACAGGTAAAACATTAATGAATGAAAAAGTTAAGCCTATAGATATGGAGGCTTTATGTAGAGCAATGGGTATAAATCATGTATATATTGTGGATGCCTATGATATAATAACCTTAGAGAAAACACTAAAAGAAGCTTTAGATATAGATGAAGTGACTGTAATAATAACAAAAGGTCCATGTATTTTATTGGATAAGAAAGTTAAACGTAGAAAATTCCATATAGATAGTGAAGTTTGTAGAAAATGTGGAGCGTGTTTAAAGCCAGGTTGCCCTTCAATTACTAAAAATGAAGACGGAATTATAAGTATAGATGAAACAATGTGTAATGGATGTGGACTGTGTGGTAACATATGTAAGTTTAATGCGATAAGTGAGATTGTAGAGTAGGGAGAAGAAACCATGAAGACAAAAAATATAATGATTGTAGGCGTGGGTGGTCAAGGGACCTTACTCACAAGCCGAATATTAGGAGGTCTTGCTTTAAAGGCAGGATACGATGTAAAATTATCAGAAGTGCATGGAATGGCACAGCGTGGAGGAAGCGTTGTAACATTTGTAAGATATGGCGAAAAGGTATATGAGCCAATAGTTGAAGAGGGGCAAGCAGATGTACTAATTGCTTTTGAAAGACTTGAAGCATTAAGATATAAACACTTCCTAAAAAAAGAAGGTGTTTTAGTAGTAAATGATTTTAGAATAAATCCTATGTCTGTTGTAATTGGTGCATCTAAATATCCTGAAAACATTATAGAGGATTTAGAGAACGATAATAAGGTATATTCAGTAGATGCAACAGAAGAATCAAAAAAACTGGGTAATCTAAGGGTTTTTAATATAGTTGTACTAGGTGTAGCAGCACAATTTATGGACTTTACTAAAGATGATTGGCTAGAAGTTATTAAAGATACTGTTCCTCCTAAAACTATAGCGATTAATCAAGCGGCATTTGAAGTCGGGTACAATTTCCATAAATAAAATATTGGAGAAGGGTCAAGATAAAATGATTAAACAACTTTCAGTTTTTATAGAAAATGAAGTAGGAAGTCTAGCAGAAGTAACAAATATAATTAAGGACAATGATATTAATATTAAAGCCATTGCTTCTTTAGACACACCTGAATTTGCTATATTGCGCTTAGTGGTAGACAAACCTGAAAAAGCAAAAAAAGCACTTGCTAATAAAGGATATGTATTAAAAATGTCAGATGCAATAGCAGTAGAATTAGAGGATGAAGTAGGCGCTTTAAATAATTTATTAAATGATATTGCGGAATCTAAATTTAGTTTAAATTATATATACTCATTTATTTTAAGAAATGGTAAGGCACCACTTATTGTGTTTAATACTGATAATATGGAAGAAACGGTTATTGTACTAAGGAATAAAGGATATTTAATTACAAGCTTGGAGGACGCGTAGATGATTTGGAATGAATCTAAAGAATGTATGAGTAGAGATGAAATAATTAATTTGCAAAGTGCCAGGTTACGAAAAACTGTTGATAGAGTATATCATAATGTTGAATTTTATAGGAAGAAAATGCAGAAAGTAGGACTTGAACCTGCTGATATTAGGGGAATAGAAGATATAAAAAGGTTGCCATTTACAACCAAAGAAGACTTAAGAGAAAACTATCCTTTTGGTCTGTTTGCAGTACCTCAATCTCAAGTTGTTAGGCTACATGCTTCATCAGGAACAACAGGTAAAGCAACAGTAGTTGGCTATACTAGAAGAGATATTGAAATTTGGCAAGAATGTGTAACAAGAGTTTTAGCAATGGCTAATATAGGAATTAATGATAAAATTCAGGTAGCATATGGTTATGGATTATTTACTGGGGGTCTAGGATTGCATTATGGTGCAGAAAACCTAGGTTCTACTGTTATTCCTATGTCGGTAGGGAATACCGCTAAATTAATTGATATGATGGAGGATTTTAATGTTACGGCTATTGCGTGTACACCATCTTATTTACTCCATATTGCAGAAGCGTTAGAAGAATCAGGTAAATTAGATAAAATAAGTCTAAAAGCTGCCATTTGTGGTGCAGAACCCTGGACAGAAAACATGAGAAAAGAAATTGAAGCTAAATTAAATATTAAAGCATATGATATTTATGGTTTAAGCGAAATTATAGGACCAGGTGTTGCTGCAGATTGTCAGTTTCATAATGGTTTGCATATATATGAGGATCATTTTATACCAGAGATTATTAATGCAGATACATTAGAGTCATGTGAAGAAGATGAAGTAGGAGAACTTGTATTTACTACAATTACAAAAGAGGCTTTACCACTAATAAGATATCGCACTAAAGATTTAACAAGTATAAACTACGATCCATGTGAATGTGGTAGGACTATTGCTAGAATTTCACGTTTTAAAGGCCGATCTGATGATATGCTAATAATAAGGGGTGTTAATGTATTTCCATCTCAAGTTGAGGCAGCACTTCTTACAATGGGTGAAGTTAGTCCACATTATATGTTGATTGTTGATAGAGTTAATAATCTTGATGTATTAGAGGTTCAAGTAGAGGTCGAAGAAAGATTTTTCTCAGATGAAATTAAGAAATTGGAAAGTTTAAATAAGCGGATAAGAAATGTATTGCAAAGTGCATTAGGATTATCAGTTAAGGTAAAATTAGTTGAGCCTAAGACGATAGAAAGAAGTCAGGGTAAAGCTAAGAGAGTTATTGATAAACGAAAGAACTTAGTGTAGAATTTCATAATAAGTTATAAGGAGGGTTTCTATGTTTATAAAACAACTTTCAGTATTTGTAGAAAACATTCCAGGTAGATTAGAAAGAGTTTCGGAAACATTGATGGATAACAATATCAATATTGAATCTTTTTCTTTAGCAGACTCCTCTGAATTTGGTGTGTTTAGAATGATAGTATCAAATCCTGATCTTGGACTAAAAGTATTAAAAAAAGAAGGGTTTTCCGCTATGCTAACGGATGTACTAGCAATAAAGATTTCACAAAAACCAGGTACATTGCATAAAGTGCTAAAACGTCTATACGATGAAAAGATTAGTGTTGAATATATGTACACATTATCTACTTCAGGAGATAATACATCGATAATAATGAAGCTTTCTGATTTAGAAAAAGGATTAAAATTATTGATAAATAATGATAATATTATCAAGTAAAAACAATAAAAGAAATTAACAAATAATGTTTGACTTTACTATACAAAAGTGGTAATATAAATATGTTGCAAAATAACTTGCAACAGATTAATTTTTTTGGAGGAAATATATATGAACAAAGGTACAGTGAAATGGTTTAACAACCAAAAAGGATTTGGATTTATCTCTGATGAAGACGGAAATGACGTTTTTGTACACTACTCAGGACTTAGCATGGACGGTTTCAAATCATTAGAAGAAGGCCAAGCAGTTGAATTTGAAGTAGTTCAAGGAGCAAAAGGTCCACAAGCAACTAACGTAGTTAGAATATAATCAAGATTGGTTTACAGTGTACCTTTTTCTATTCTATAAATTTTATTTAGAAGATGCACAGAATTAGCTATATTGTTATAAACGAAATTGATTAAAGGTAATCCTTAAGGTTCACGCCTTAAGGATTACCTTCTTCTATTTTATAAATCTTAGGAACTAATTTACTAAAAACATAATAAAGTGGTTTAAATAATACAAGAGCCACTGTAAAATTACCAAGGCCATGTGCAATATCAAACAATATACCACTGGTCCAATATGCAAACATAGCACTAACGCCACCCATAAAAAAATATGGCAAAGAGCATAGTGCTCCAAAAGACAAACCATATATAGCTGATATTATCGCCCACACGAAAGGCGATTTTTCTTTTCTAAAAACTCTTGTAATAAAAAACAATATTGTCCATACATATAAATAGTTTATCCACCATAAGCCAAATCCATAGCTTATCCCCTGTAAAAGTACAAAGATATATATAATAAATAATGCCTTATATCCAAAAAACAAAGTATATATAATTATAAGTAATGATACAAGTTCAACATTAGGTATAAAACCTAATGCAAACTGTACGACAAATAATATAGACGACATTAAACTTAATATTGCTATATCATTTAATTTCAATTTAGACTTAGAGTCCATCTTAATAACCTACAGTAAAAGTTATTTCAAAATGATCTCCATCATTAATTGGTGTACTATCTACGCCAGTCATAAGCATTTCCTTATCTTTAGTAAAGCACCACCATTCCTGTTTTGAATCATCTACCTTAACATCATCAACTTCAGTTACCATTAATCCAAAATCAGTTTCGATTCCCTTGATTAATTTGGCTTCTTCTAATGCACCTCTTAAAAATTCTTGATCAGTGTTATAAACATATTCATTAACAACTTCATTTTCTAAAAATACCTGAATTGTTAATTCCTTTGCTCCTATTGTAGTTTTTGGTTTAAAGTTAATATAAAATATAGCCATTAAAGCAATTAAAGCAATTAGTAAAACAGATAAACCAATAATTCTTTTGTTATTTCTTTGTGTTTTAATTTTATTCATAATATTACCTGTCCCTTTCTCCATCATCTCGTGGATATGTGGTAAGAATTGCAAGCAGATATTCTGACTTATGGATCCCAGTAAACCTCTAAGCCTTCCCAAATTCTAATGTAAATGATTTAGTGACTGTATAAAATTAGAAGTTACTCCCCAATTACAGCGGCGAGACCGTATAGGAATTTCACCTATTTCCCTTTTAAGAATCAACTAATATATGGCTAGATAATATCATGTGTTTTTATTACATATGATATTATTTAAAACAAACCACTATATGTAGTTGAATATGCACTTGTAATCCTATGTATTGTATTGAATCTTGTTTAGTATAACATTAGAGATTATAATAGTCAATATAGATAGAAAGACCTCTTATGATTGATATTAGTGAAAAAGTGTTGTAAAATATTATTAATTAATAAGAATGGAGAGATGAAAATATGAAGGTAAATAAAAAGTCTTTTGGAAAAACTAAAGATGGTAAAGATGTTTCCATTTTTAGCATTACTAATAGTAATGGTATGACCGTGTCTTTTACAGATTATGGCGCAAATATTGTTAGTATAATGGTACCTGATAAAAATGGTAAGCTTGATGATCTTGTATTAGGATTTAGTAATTTAGAAGGTTACGAGGAAAATTCGCCTGGGTTTGGTTCTTTAATAGGCAGAGTAGCTAATAGAATAGCAGGCGCTAAATTTGTTCTAGATGGGAAAGAGTATAAATTAGATAATAATGATGGTAATAATACACTCCATGGAGGACAAAAAGGATATAATCATCATATATATGAAGCGGAGATTATTGAGGATGAGGATGTTACTGGTATTGAATTTTCAAGGTTAAGTCCAGATATGGAACAAAACTTCCCTGGGAATCTAGATATTACAGTTTCATATAGCCTTACGGAAGATAATGAATTAATAATAGAATATTTTGCGGTTTCAGATAAAAATACAATAGTAAATTTAACTAACCATTCTTATTTTAATCTAGCTGGACATAATTCAGGCAATATTAAAGAACATAAGCTATGGATAAATGCCAACTCCTTTTTGCCAACAAATGAAGAATTAATACCAACTGGTGAGATTTGGGACGTAGATGGAACTGCAATGGATTTTAGAAAATTAAAATTAATTAGCGAGTGCATAGATACTGATTATGAACCTTTAAAATTAGCGAGTAATGGATATGATCATAACTTTGTTTTAAATATAGAAGGAGATAAAGTTGAAAAAGTAGCTGAACTTGTAGAAGAAAAAAGCGGAAGAAAAATGACGGTATTTACAGATAAACCAGGCATACAAATATATACTGCTAATATGCTTTCACCAGTTAAACATGCTAAAGATGAGGCAGAGTATGGTAGATGGTCTGGGATATGCTTTGAAACACAACACTTTCCTAATGCCTGTAATGAAGAAAAGTTTCCAAGTTCAATTTTACATGCTGGAGTACCATATGATTACGTAACAGTATATAAATTTTCCAATATATAAAAAAAAGAAAATGTCGTAAAATAATGAACTGACCCCCTATAAGTTAGATTTTAAAATCTAAACTATGGGAGGTCAGTTTTTTCTTATTATTTTTACTTGTTTTCTTGTCTGTTTTTATTTTGTACCATAAATTCTATCACCAGCATCGCCTAACCCAGGAATAATATAACCCTTTTCGTTGAGTTTTTCATCTAAATGGCCTATGAAGATTTCTACATCAGGATGTTCATTTTTAAGGCGCGTTACTCCTTCAGGAGCTGCAATTATACATAAAAATCGAATTTTTGATATTCCCCTTCTTTTAAGAATATTAATTGCTTCAACTGCTGATCCGCCTGTAGCAAGCATAGGATCTACAATAAATAATTCGCGCTTTTCAGAATCAAGTGGAAGTTTACAAAAATACTCTACTGGTTCTAAGGTTTCTTCATTTCTATATAATCCAATATGCCCAACTTTAGCATTAGGGATTAAATTCAAAATTCCGTCGGCCATATGAAGGCCTGCTCTTAATATTGGTACGATGCAAAGTTTTTTTCCTGCTATTTCTTTGACACTTGTTTTTACAAGGGGTGTATCAATCTCTTTATTACATAATGGAAGATTTCTTGTTGCCTCATAACAGATTAACATTGCAACCTCCGATACCAAATCCCTAAATTCCTTAGTTGAAGTTTCTTTTTTTCGCATTATACCGATTTTATGTTGAATTAAAGGATGATCCATAACCTTTACGGTTGCCATAATTCTACCTCCTATTGTAGATGAAATTAAATCATTTGATTTATCCAAAAATTATTATAACAAGAAACTACATAATATTAAAGGTTAAATCCAATATTTAATTAAAAATAAAAAAAACCTCTATAAAAGAGGAGAAGCCCGGTAGAGGGGGAGGGTAGCTTCCGGGCTTGTTTTATGAAAAAAATTATCTAATTAGCAATTAATTTTAAATAGTTAATTAATCAAGTTATATTATTTAATTAACTTAATTATATTTTAGTATTCATATATTATGATTGTGTGGATACATTATGAACATTCTGTTAAGGTTTATAAAAAACAATGAACAATTTCAAGAGTTAGTTTACAAAATATGTGTAGTGTTATTTTGCGTCCAAAGAGAATAATAGTATAAAAGGGAAAACAAATTTAGGAGAAAACATGAAAAATGAATTTAAAAAGCTTATGAAAAGAGAATTAGGTGAAAGTGATTATAATAAATACTTTCTTTTTATCAAAAAGAATTTAGATTATAAAATAATTGATAGACATGCTATATTTTTTGATATGTTTAGCAAACTAGAGAATAATAATATAGAATTAGTTAAAGAAAGACAAAACAAATTAAACAATGCTCTTATTAATGCTTTGGAAATAAGTCAAAACTATTTATTTGTGATGTTATTTTATTTTATTGCAATGTTAATTTTACTATATAAGATAAAAAGTATACCTATTATAATAATAGCATCCGCTATAATAAATTTTGCCTTTATAGTTAAAACTTTTGAATATCATATTAACAAATATTGTTATGTTGATGCTCAGATTTTAATTGTATATAAAGCAGTGCTAGATAAAATAGTTAGTTCTAATCAAAATAAAAAGCATTAAATAATCCTATAAAGGGATATAAAATATTCAGTATAGATATTGACATATATAATTTTATAAGGTATAATTCGAAGAAATCATAGTAAATTAGTGTGATATAAAAATATTAAAAAGGAAGTGGAATACAATGAATAAAAAGATTAGAAAAAGAATATTAAGCATGGTTTTAATTATTGTAATGCTTTTTTCAATAACAGGTTGTAGTAGTAAAAAGACTTCGAAGAAGCTTATTAACATTGGTGTTACATATGCACCAGGTACTATTAATCCGTTATCTCCAACTACAGAAGTAGCTTCAAGTGTTACAGGATTAATGTTTTTACCCTTATTAGAAGTTGATAGCGATATGACATTTAAACCTATGTTAGCTGAATCTATAGAAACAGATGATAATATTAAATTTACAATTAAATTGTTTAAAGATGCTAAATGGACTGATGGTAAAGCAATTACATCTGATGATGTGATTTTTACGATAAGAAGAATGGCTAATCCTGCAGTAGGATCGATATATGCATATATTTATGCTATGATTGAAGGATTTGATGATTATGGTTACATTGAGGATGGAGTTACTGATATCCCGGGTGTTACAAGAGTAGACGATCATACAATAGAATTAATAGCTAAAGAAAAAGTATCATTAAATACCTTTAACAATTCTATATCAAGATTTTTATGGACATTACCTGAACATGTTTTAAAGGATGTAGAACCAGATAAATTAATTAATTCGGAATTTTTCTTAAATCCGAATGTTACAAGTGGACCATTTACATTAATAAAATATGATAAAGATCATTATGTTCAATTAGCAGCTAATAAAGATTATTTTAAAGGTGCACCTAAGATTGATCAACTTAACTTTAATGTAATGCAAGGAAGCCAAATTTATGCTAGACTTCAATCAGGCGAAATAGATTTTAATCTACCTACTATAGGGATAATTCCTGTTGAAGATTATGATAATATAAAAGCTTTAAAGAATATTAAAACATTTTCAGAAGAACCTATTGCAAATCAATTTGTATATATAGATGAAGATGTAATTCCAGATGCAAGAGTTAGAAAAGCTTTAGTACACGGTATAAATAGACAAATGATAGTTGATGAATTATTAAAAGGGAATGCTGAAGTAATTGATGGATTTTTCACAAGTTACAGTCCTTATTTTGATAATACATTAGGTATAACAGAATATAATCCTGAGTTAGCTAAATCATTATTAACTGAAGCAGGCTGGGATAGTAGTAAAGAATTAAAAATAAGTGTTTCATCAGGAGATGACACATTAGCCCAGGCGGCGGATATATTAGCAGCAAATTTAAATGAAATTGGAATTAAATCTAAAATACAATTAAAAGATTTAGGTACATTATTAGATGAATTATACTCAATGGATTTTGAAATTGGAATTTTACAATATTCATTTACACCTGTTGATCCTTACCCAGATATTTCGTATTTATTAATGGAAGGGAATGTTAATGGATACCATAATGCTGAAGTTGATGAGTTATTAACATTAGTAAAAAGTGTAGATGATGTAGAAGTTATCAAAGGCCTGTATGAAAGAGTTAATGAAATAGCATCAGAAGAAGTACCCATGTTTTCTTTATATGCTACTAAATCTCTTGTAGCTATATCTGATAGAGTGGTAAATGTTAATCCAAGAGCATTTGGTGCTTTCATAAATGTTCATGAATGGGATATAAAATAGATTGAATTATAAACGCTTGGATTTTTTAATCCAAGCGTTGCATTTTTCATATAAAAACTCTATAATTAA
>DUQJ01000088.1 GCA_012837865.1 Clostridiales bacterium
TATATAAAAAAGATATGACCAGGTATAAACTTAAATTAGGTTTTGAAATATCACAAGAGCTTTATGATGAAATAATTAAAGACACTGTTTTTAGGCGTGCTAAGCAAAAAGCATTAGCAATTTTAAAATATATGGATAGAACTGAATATGAATTACGTAATAAACTCAGTGATTCAGGATATAATCCAATTATTATAGAGCAAACTATAGATTATATTAATTCATATAATTATTTAGATGATACTCGTTATACAAGAAATTATATAAACTTTAAAAAGTTTAACATGAGTAAAAGGCAGATAGAATATAATTTGTATAAAAAAGGAATTAGTAAGGAAGTTTTACAAAAGGTTATAAATGAAATATATGATAATCATGCAAATAAATTAACAGATGATCCTGAAATAATTGCTATTAATAAAGCAATTAAGAAAAAAATTAAAGTATTAGAAAATATGACATATGAAGAAGAGAAAAAAATAATATCATTTTTATATAGAAAAGGTTTTAATATTGATAAAATCAAGATATCAATGAATAAAGTTAGAAAAGAAAATTAAAACTATGTTAATTTAATAACACCTTGATTTTCTGTATTAAAAGGTATACAATTAGAATGGCAAAAAATTTGAATACATTTAAAAGACATTAAAAAAAATGGAGGGCTGAAAATGAGTAATGCAGTGCAGTTATCAGCTAAAGAAAGAATTTATTCTTTACTTGATGATAATAGTTTTGTTGAAGTTGGCTCTTATATAAGACCAAGAAATACCGACTTTAATTTGCTAGAAAAAGATGTGCCAGCTGACGGTGTAGTCACTGGATATGGCTTAATTAATGGTAAGCTAGTGTATGTTTATAGCCAGGACCCAACTGTTCTTGGTGGTTCTATAGGTGAAATGCATGCCAAAAAGATTGTTAATATTTACGAATTAGCTTTAAAAGTAGGAGTGCCGGTTATTGGAATAATTGATTGCTCCGGTTTAAGATTACAAGAATCAACAGATGCCTTAGATGCATTTGGTAAGATATTCTTAATACAATCTAAAGCTTCTGGTGTAATACCACAAATTACTGCTATTGTTGGTGATGCAGGTGGTGGACTTAGTGTAATGGCAGGTATTAGTGACTTTACATTTATTGATTCTAAACAAGGTAAATTATTTATTAATTCACCAAGTGCAATTCAAGGTAATTATAAAGAGAAATTAGATTCATCATCTGCTATATTCCAAGCTGAAGCTGGATTAATTGATGTTGTTTCTGATGATCAAACCAATCTTTTTAATCAAATTCGTGATTTGATAGATATTATCCCAGCGAACAATGAAAATGATGATGACTTTGATGAGTGTACAGATGATTTAAACAGATTAACATCTGAATTAGAAGCTAATCTTAAAGATTCTAAAAACGCATTAAAGGATATTTCAGATGATAATTATTTTTATGAAATCAAAAACAATTATGCAAAAGAAATGGTAACAGGATTTATTAAGCTAAATGGAATGACTGTTGGTGCTATTGCTAACAGAAGTGAAATTAGAGATGAATCACAAAAAGTCCTAGAAAAGTTTGATGGTTCATTAACAACTAATGGATGTTATAAAGCAGCAAAATTCATTAGCTTTTGTGATGCCTTTGAAATCCCTGTTTTAAGTTTAACAAATGTAAATGGTTATAAAGCAACTATAAGGGAAGAACAAACAATAGCTAATGCTAGTGCTAAATTAACATATGCATTTGCTAATGCTACAGTTCCAAAAGTAAACTTAATTGTAGGACAAGCATTTGGAAGTGCATATATTACTATGAACTCTAAACATATTGGTGCTGATATGGTATTTGCATTACCTACATCCGAAATTGGAATGATGAATTCTGATTTAGCAGCACAAATTATGTATCCTGACTTAAAAGATAATGAATTAAAGGATAAAGCTAAAGAATATTCAAGTGTACAATCTAGTGCTATTGCGGCAGCAAAAAGAGGCTATGTTGACGATATAATAGAACCAGATAGTGTAAGACAGCATTTAATATATGCTTTTGAAATGTTATTTTCAAAAAGAGAGTATACATTAGACAAAAAGCATGGAACATTATAGGATGAGGTGAAAATAAATGATGCAGATTTTATTGTTTAATAATACAGCTGCTATAATTTCAACTACATTAAATGAGCGTTTTAGTAATGCAGCACTAAATACAATAATTGGTTTACTAACTGTTTTTTCAGTTTTGATTTTAATAACATTTATAATTTCAACATTTAAATATATACCTATGATTATGGAGAAGCTTTCAAAAGATAAAGAAAAAGATTTATCTAGTAAGGAAGTTTCCACAAGAGATAGTGAATTATTTGAAGTTGAAGATAATGAATATACTAATAATGAAGAGTTAGTTGCTGTAATTACAGCTGCTATATATGCTTCATTATCACAATCAAACGAACAGATTCCTGTAAATGGATTAGTAGTACGTTCAATTAGAAAAACAAATTCAAAATGGGCAAGACCTTAAAGATATATAATACAAGGAGGATTTTACAATGAAAAACTATACTATTACTGTTAATGGTAATATTTATGAAGTAGCTGTTGAAGAAAGTTCAAACACAAATACAGCGGTAACACCAGTTCAACCTGCGGTTGCAGCTAAGGCAGCTCCTGTAGCACAAGCTAAGACAGCAACTGCTGCTAAACCTGCAGCATCAGCTGGAGGAAGTGTTAAAGTTAGTTCACCAATGCCGGGTAAAATTTTATCCGTAAAAGTAGATGCAGGTGCAAGTGTAAAGCGTGGCGATGTTCTACTTATACTTGAAGCAATGAAAATGGAAAATGAAATTGTCGCACCTGAAGATGGTACTGTAGTAAGCGTAAATGTTTCAGCTGGACAAACTGTAGAAGCAGGCGATCTTCTTGCTACATTAAACTAATTCTGAAATTACATGATGTAAAAAACATTACAACCATGTGGTTTCCCTTAATATAACACGGGAGGTTGTTGAAACAATGGATTATATTATAGAAACACTAATAGGGCTATATGAGCAATCAGGTTTAACATCTATTAGTTATAAGAATGTTATAATGATATTTGTTGCTTGTTTATTTCTATTTTTAGCAATTAAAAAAGACTATGAGCCATTACTTTTAATACCAATTGCTTTTGGTATGCTCTTAGTTAATCTATTCCCTGGCATAATGGCGGTTCCAGAATTAGGTGCAAATGGAGAAGTTCTTTCTGCTGGTGGATTATTACATTATTTTTATATTGGTGATGAATATGGCATATGGCCATCACTTGTATTCTTAGGTGTTGGTGCAATGACAGACTTCGGACCATTAATAGCTAATCCAAAAAGTTTTCTTCTTGGAGCAGCAGCGCAAGCTGGTATTTATTCAGCATACTTTGGTGCGATTTTATTAGGTTTTTCAGATGGCGCAGCGGCATCTATATCTATAATTGGTGGTGCTGATGGCCCAACTTCAATTTATTTGGCTTCAAAATTAGCACCTGAATTAATGGGACCTATTGCTGTAGCGGCATATTCCTACATGTCTTTAGTTCCGATAATTCAGCCTCCAGTTATGAAACTTCTTACAACTAAAGAAGAAAGAAAAATCAAAATGGAGCAATTAAGGCCAGTATCAAAGTTAGAGAAAATTTTATTTCCAATTATAGTTACCATAGTTGTTGTTTTAATTTTACCTGAAACAGCACCATTAGTAGGTATGCTAATGCTTGGTAATTTATTTAGAGAATCACATGTTGTACATCAATTAACAGATATTGCTTCTAATGCATTAATGTATATTGTTGTAATCCTTCTTGGTACATCAGTTGGAGCTACAACTAGTGCAGAAGCATTCCTAACACCACAGACTTTAAAGATTGTTGTATTAGGTTTAATTGCATTTGTATTTGGTACTGCATCTGGTGTATTATTTGGCAAATTAATGTGTAAATTATCCGGTGGCAAGGTCAACCCCTTAATTGGATCTGCAGGTGTTTCAGCGGTTCCTATGGCTGCTAGGGTTTCACAAAAGGTTGGTGCTGAAGCTGATCCAAGTAACTTCTTATTAATGCATGCAATGGGACCTAATGTTGCAGGTGTTATAGGAACTGCAGTTGCCGCAGGTGTTTTCTTAGCTACTTTCGGAAAGTAAGATATATATAAACAGTAAACTATTAGGAGGTCATAGAATGGCAGAACAAGTTAAAAGACCAGTAAAAATTACTGAAACTATTCTTCGTGATGCTCACCAATCACTAATTGCAACAAGAATGTCAACAGAAGAAATGCTTCCAATCCTTAATAAGATGGATGAAGTTGGCTATCATGCAGTTGAGTGTTGGGGCGGTGCTACATTTGACGCATCACTTAGATTTTTAAAAGAAGATCCATGGGACAGATTAAGACAATTACGATCTGGATTTAAAAATACAAAATTACAAATGTTATTACGTGGACAAAACATATTAGGATATCGTCACTATGCTGATGATGTTGTTGAATATTTTGTTCAAAAATCAATAGCAAATGGAATAGATATAATTAGAATATTTGATGCTTTAAATGATTTAAGAAATCTTGAATCATCAGTTAAAGCAACTAAGAAAGAAAATGGACATGCTCAAATAGCTATTTCATATACTTTAGGAGATTCATATACAAATGATTATTATATGGATATTGCTAAAAGAATAGAGTCTATGGGAGCAGATTCAATATGTATTAAGGATATGGCAGGCTTATTAGTTCCTTATGAAGCAACTTCATTAGTAACTGCATTAAAAAAAGCTGTTCAAATTCCTATAGAAATGCATACACATTATACAAGTGGTGTTGGTGGAATGACTTACTTAAAGTCAGTAGAAGCGGGTGCAGATATTATTGATACAGCTATGTCTCCATTTGCAATGGGTACTAGTCAACCAGCTACAGAAGTATTAGTAGAAACATTTAAAGGAACACAGTATGATACTGGACTAGATCAAAAATTATTGGCAGAAATAGCTGATTATTTCCGTCCAATGAGAGATAAAGCTTTAGAGACAGGCCTACTTAACCCTAAAGTTATGGGTGTTGATATTAAAACATTATTATATCAAGTTCCTGGTGGTATGTTATCTAATCTAGTTTCACAACTAAAAGAACAAAACGCAGAAGATAAATACTATGATGTGCTTAATGAGATTCCAAGAGTTCGTAAGGACTTTGGTGAACCACCATTAGTTACACCTTCTAGTCAGATTGTTGGAACACAAGCTGTTCTAAATGTTTTATCTGGCGAACGTTATAAAATGATTACTAATGAATCAAAAGCTTTATTATCAGGCGAATATGGTCAAACTGCAAAACCTTTTAATCCAGAAATTCAAAAGAAAGCAATTGGTGATAAAAAGCCTATTACATGTAGACCAGCAGATTTATTAAAACCTGAGATGGAAAAACTTGAAAAAGAACTTGGTGATTGGAAAGAACAAGATGAAGATGTTTTATCATATGCATTATTCCCACAAGTTGCTATGGACTTCTTTAAATATCGTCAAGCACAAAACACTAAAGTTGATGTAGCTATAGCTGATGTTGATAGCAAGGCTTATCCAGTATAAAATATTGAAATAATACTTGACAAAATATAAAATATTTTGTATACTACCACCTGTAAAGAGAATTGCTTTACAGGTGGTGTTTTTATGAATAATAATATAGTACAAATTGAAGAGTTAGATAATATTGTTTATCTATCAGTTTTATATGACTTTTATGGAGAGTTATTAACTGACAGTAAAAAGCAAATGTTTGAAGATTATTATTTAAATGACTTGTCTTTAGCTGAGATTGCAAAAGAACAGGGAATTAGCAGGCAAGGGGTCCATGACTCTGTTAAACGTACTGCTGAAGAACTTAAAGGATATGAAAGCAGATTATCACTTATGAGTAAATTTCAATCGGTTAAAAACAAATTAGAAGAAATAGATGAAATATCTGATATTATTAATAAAAACAAGGATATTTATCTAGTAAATAGTATTAAAGAACTAATAAAGGATATTTTAAAGGAGTTGTAAAAGTCATGGCTTTTGATAATTTATCAGATAAATTACAAAATGTATTTAAAAACTTAAAAAGTAAGGGAAGACTTACTGAAACAGATGTTAAGAATGCACTTCGAGAAGTAAGATTAGCATTATTAGAAGCAGATGTTAACTTTAAAGTAGTTAAGAACTTTATTAATGGGATTCAGGAAAGAGCAGTTGGATCAGATGTACTTAATAGTTTGACACCAGGTCAAACAGTTATTAAAATCGTTAATGAAGAGATGATTAAACTATTGGGTGATGAAACTACTGAGATTAAACTTAAATCATCTAATGAAATTACTATAATTATGATGTGTGGTCTTCAGGGAGCAGGTAAAACAACAACGGCAGCAAAACTAGCAGGTAAATTTAAATCTAAAGGCAAACAGCCCTTACTTGTAGCTTGTGACATTTATAGACCAGCGGCAATAGAACAACTTAAAATCAATGGCGAGAAACAAGGTGTAGATGTTTTCTCAATGGGAGATAAACATAAACCATTAAATATAGTTAAAGCATCAATAGAATATGCCTTAAAAAACAATAAAAACATAATTATAATAGATACAGCAGGTAGACTTCATATTGATGAAGACATGATGGAAGAATTACATGAAATTAAATCTAATGTAGATGTTGATCAAACAATTTTAGTTGTTGATTCAATGACTGGCCAGGATGCTGTAAATGTATCTGAAATGTTTAATGATAAACTAGGTATTGATGGAGTGATTTTAACCAAGCTTGATGGTGATACTAGAGGTGGTGCAGCCTTATCAATTAGGGCAGTAACAGGTCGACCTATACTTTATGCAGGTATGGGTGAGAAATTATCAGATTTAGAACAATTTTATCCTGATAGAATGGCTTCTAGAATTTTAGGAATGGGAGACATCTTAACTTTAATTGATAAAGTACAATCAGATTTTGATGAAGATAAAGCAAAAGAATTAGAAAAAAAGATTAAAAAAGCAGAATTTGATTTTAATGATTTCTTAGAGCAAATGCAACAACTTAAAAAAATGGGTGGTATCCAAGAAGTAATGAGTATGTTACCTATGGGTAACCAAATGAAAGATGTTAATATTGACGATAAGGCTATGGGCAAAACTGAAGCAATTATATATTCAATGACTATAGAAGAAAGAACCAATCCAAATGTATTAAATTCTTCTAGAAAAAGACGAATTGCAAATGGTGCAGGAGTTGATATAAGTGAAGTCCACAGATTAGTAAAACAATTTGAGCAATCTAGAAAAATGATGAAACAATTTTCTGGAATGATGGGTGGAAAAGCTGGTAAAAAGAACAAAGGGATGTTTAAAATGCCTTTTGGTTTTTAACAAATAAAAATTATTAGTAATTTATTTTAAGGAGGTGAAATGATGGTAAAGATTAGACTGAAAAGAATGGGACAAAAGAAAGCACCTTTTTATAGAATTGTAGTTGCAGATTCCAGATCTCCAAGAGATGGAAGATTTATCGAAGAAATTGGTACTTATGATCCAACACAAAATCCAAGTGCAATTAAAGTAGATGAAGACGCTGCAAAGAAATGGTTAGCAAGCGGTGCACAACCGACTGAAACTGTAGGTAAGATTTTAAAACATGCTGGTATTCTGTAAGAATCGGAGGTAATAAAGTGAAAGAATTAGTTGAAATTATTGCTAAATCACTAGTTGATCATCCCGATGAGGTTGTTGTTACGGAAAAGGAAAATGAGAAAGCTATCATAATAGAACTTAGGGTAGCGTCTGACGATATGGGTAAAGTAATTGGTAAACAAGGTCGAATTGCTAAATCCATACGTACCGTTGTTAAAGCAGCCGCAACAAAGGATGATAAAAAAGTAGTTGTAGATATATTACAATAGATCCTGTTGTAGTTAGTCTGCTTAATTTTATGGCTGTTAGTTATGCGAAGCATGGCTAAACAGCTTTTTTTAAAATTATATATAGAAAAGAGATTATTATGAATGATTATCTTAGAGTTGGTGTAATTACAAGTACACACGGTTTAAAAGGTGAAGTTAAAGTATTTCCTACTACCGATGATTTAAAAAGATTTGAGTCTTTAAAAAAGGTAATACTAGAAATAAACAATGACTATATTGAATTAGAAATTGTAAATGTAAAATATTTTAAACAAATGGTTATTTTAAAATTTAAAGATATCAACGATATAAATGATGTTGAAAAATATAAAGGTATGGACTTGTTAGTAACTAGGGAAAATGCTATAAAATTAGAAGCAGATGAATATTTTATTTCAGACCTTTTAAATTGCAAAGTTATTACTGATGAAAATCAAGAATTAGGTATCATTAAGGAAGTATTAACATCTAGAGCAAACGATGTATATGTCGTTGAAACACCTGATAAAAAAGAAATTCTAATACCAGTAATTAAGGATTGCATATTAAATATAGACATTAATAATAAAATAATCCAAGTTCATTTAATAAAAGGGCTTATTTAATTAGTTTCAAATATAAAAAGGGGAGATGTTTAATGAATTTTCACATACTAACTTTATTTCCTGAAATGATTAACCAAGGACTCAATACAAGTATAATAGGACGAGCTATTAATAATGAAATAATATCTATTAATACTGTTGATATTAGAGATTTTACAAAAGATAAACACAAGAAGGTAGATGATTACCCCTACGGTGGTGGTGCAGGTATGCTAATGCAAGCACAGCCAATATATGATGCATATCAAAATGTAATTAAAAAGATTAATAATAAAACGAAAGTAGTTTATCTTACTCCACAGGGTAAACTTTTTAATCAAGAAAAAGCAAAATCTTTAGCTAAAGAAGAAGATTTAATTATATTATGTGGTCATTATGAAGGTATAGATGAGCGTGTTTTAGACTTAATTGTTACAGACTATTTATCGATAGGTGACTATGTTCTTACAGGTGGAGAATTGCCTGCAATGGTAATGATTGATGCAATATCAAGAAATGTATCAGGTGTATTAAATAATGAACTTTCAACTGAATGCGAATCCTTAGAAGAAAATTTGTTGGAATATCCTCAATATACAAGACCTGATGATTTTATTGGTCATAAGGTACCAGAAGTGTTGTTATCAGGAAACCATGCTAACATTAAAAAGTGGCGAAGACAGGAATCTTTAAAAAGAACATATGAAAGACGCCCTGATCTACTTAAAGATGCTAATCTAACTAAAGAAGATAAAGAATATTTGCAGAGATTAACAGCTTCATTATAATTATGAAGCTGTTTTTAATTTTAAGAATTATTATCGTGTTAAATGTCAATAATATCTACATATAGAATAAATGAGATAAGAGGTAAAAGTATGTATTGTATAAAAAAGATGTTTAATCATGAATTATTTCAAGGAAAAAATAAAAAGAGAAACTACTTTGAAGGCTGGTATTTTAAAATAATTAATAAAAACAAAACTAATGCATTTGCTATAATACCAGGTGTATCATATGATAATAATAAAAAAGATAATCATGCATTTATTCAAGTATTAGATATTAATAATAATGTATATTATTTCAGGTTTGATATTTCGGATTTTAAATTTAATAAAAAGAAATTTGAAGTTAAAATTGGAGACAATTACTTCTCGAAAAATAAAGTTCATTTAAATTTAAGAAATAATAAGATTACTATAAGTGGAAGCTTAAGATTCAATAATATTGTTGAGTTACCAAAATCATTTTATATACCGGGAATAATGGGACCATTTTCATATATTCCTTTTATGGAATGTTATCATGCAATTGTAAATATTCATCATGAAATAGATGGATTTATTAAAGTTAATGAAGAAAAAATATTCTTTAACGATGGTTATGGATATATAGAAAAAGATTGGGGAAAGTCTTTTCCAAAGTCATGGATTTGGTTACAATCAAATCATTTTAAAAACAATGATGTATCTGTAATGTTCTCTGTTGCAGATATACCATTTATGGGCAGAACTTTTAAAGGATTTATATCATTTATTAGAATTAAAGAAATAGTTTATATTTTTGCAACCTATACAAATGCAAAACTTCAAATTTATAATATAAATACTGAAACTCCCAAAATCTTGTTAATTGATAAGAAATACAAGTTAGAAATAGATATTAATAAAATTTCAGGTGGTATACTTAAGGCGCCAGATAAAGGTTTAATGAAAAGGAATATTAAAGAAAGTCTTAATGCAATTATACAAGTTAAATTATCTGATCATACTGGTTTTACTATATTTGAAGGAAGTGGCACAAACACAGGATTAGAAATTGTTAAATGAAAATATTTGTGATATAATTGAATGTAGTTTTATATTTTATATATGATGAAAGGGGAATTTAATGAAAACAATTGAATTTGCAATAAAAATGGAATTAGAAGGCCAAAAGTATTATTTAGAACAAGCAGAGAAAAACAAAGAGAACACCTTATGTGAAGTATTTAAAAGATTAGCAGAAGAGGAAAAGATGCATGCTAATATATTAAAGAAAAAATTTGATTCAGAAGAATATGAATTAAATCATTCTACAATAGTAGAAGATACGAGAAATGTTTTTTCAAACTTAAAAAAAGATTTTTTATCTAATGAAGAACTTCCAAAACAAATTAATGTTTATAGAGAAGCATTAGAAATAGAAAAAAAGAGTATTGAATTATATAGTAAAATGCTTGAAGAATCATCTGATGAAAATGATAAAAAGCTTTTCGAATTTTTAATTAAAGAAGAAAATAAACATCAGTTTTTATTTGATGATATAATTGCTATGTTATTAAAAACAGATGAATGGGTAGAAGCAGCTGAATTTGGTATTAGAAAAGATTATTAAGAATTAAGACTTGCTATAGATACATATTTATGGTATCATTAATTGTTGTGAAAATAGAGGTGGTCCTCTAACAAAAACACTTGTTAAGAACATCCAAATAATCAGGAGGTCACAAAATGAACGATATTATTAAAAAGATTGAAGCTGGACAATTAAAAACTGACATAGCACCCTTTAATATAGGTGATACAGTTCAAGTTCATGCTAGAGTAACAGAAGGTGCTCGTACAAGAACACAAATTTTCGAAGGAACAGTACTCAAAAAGCAAAATGGTGGAACAAGAGAAACATTTACAGTTAGAAAATTCTCTAATGGTGTTGGTGTTGAGAAAACTTGGCCATTACATTCCCCAACAATTGAAAAAGTAGTTGTAGTTCGTTACGGTAAAGTAAGACGTGCAAAATTATTCTACTTAAGAAATAGAGTTGGTAAAAAAGCTAAAGTTAAAGAGTTAGTTAAATAATAAGTATGAAAATAATATGGAAAATTGGGACAATACCAAGTTATAAACTAAGTATTTGTCCCTTTTTTAGATATATAGCTTTATATATATTTCAAATATGATAAAATTATAA
>DUQJ01000008.1 GCA_012837865.1 Clostridiales bacterium
AAACATTCTATAGAGGACAACATATGAGAATAATATCACTAAATGACATTAAGGGCAGTGAAGTACTTGCTAAGGACATAAGAAATAGTTCAGGCAATATTCTAATACATGCTGGTACTATCATAAAAAAGGAATATGTGCCAAGACTAAAAAAACTAAAAACAGAATTTGTCTTTATTGAAGACGAACTTTCAAAAGGAATAGAATTATCCAATAGTTTAGAAATCAAATTAAAAGAAGAACTACAGGATACTCTACAAGATGTTCTGGAGAAATATATAAACCAATCTTCTAATGAGGTAGATAGGATAGTTGAAATTGCAAATGAAGTTATAGAGAATATTTTGAAAGATATTAATATAGTTTATAGCCTAAACTCTATTAGAGAGAAAAGCGAAAACACATATTCACACTCTCTAAATGTTTGCATACTATCTGTAATCTTGGCAATAAATATGGATCTTGATGGGTCCTTGGTTAACGACATCGCAATTGGAAGCCTGATTCATGATGTCGGATATTCTTATGTTAATTTTGATTATTTAGAAGGAACATTAGACGAATTTAATATAGCAGAAAAAAATGAAGTTATGAGACATGTTATATACGGCTATGAAATTGTTGAAAGGTTAAATTCAATATCAACAATATCAAAGGGAATTGTTTTAAAACATCATGAGAGATTAGATGGAAGTGGATATCCATTTAGACTAACAGCTGAGAAAATCGAAATAGAATCGAAGATAGTTGCAGTATGTGATGAATTTGATAGTATGGTTTATGCAAACCTAACTAATAAAATGAAAGTAAAAGACGCTCTAGACTATATGGTGAGCCAGGCAGATGTAAAATTTGATATAGATGTTATAAATGCATTGATATTATCAGTGGCTGCGTATCCTACAGGAGCCTTAGTATTAACCAATAGGGGAGAAACAGGTATTGTTCTGAGGCAGAACAGGAAATGCCCTACACGTCCTGTTATAAGGATTTTAAGAAGTGAGGGAGTCAGTGTATCAGAAAAGTGGATAGAAAAGGATTTAACGGATGATTTAACCCTTTTTATAGAAGAAATAATTATTAAAGCATAAAAATAAAGATTTAACAAAAAAAGAGATGGTTATAATAAATATACTTGTAAAAAGTATAAGTCTAATTTATAATAAGATATATAATATAATTATAACATTGAAGGTAGCTAAAATTACTAAACTTTTCAGAGAGCCGATGGTTGGTGAAAATCGGCAAGCAAGGTAATTATTCCACTACTGGAGTTATTGGCCATAAGCCAAAGGTTAGTATCCTTTATAATACTATCAAGAGGTTAGTTTATATAACTAACAATTTGGGTGGCAACGCGGAATCTTTCGTCCCAAGATAAGGGAGAAGGATTCTTTTTTATTTATAAAATTAAAGGAGGAAATAATGTTAGATATAAAACTATTAAGAAATAACTATGATGAAGTAAAGAAATTATTAGAATTTCGAAAAGAGGAATTTGATTTAAGTAAATTCAAATTATTAGATGAAAAAAGAAGGACTTTATTAACCGAGGTTGAGACTTTAAAGAGTCAACAAAACCAGGTATCTAAACAAATTCCTAATCTGAAGAAAGAGGGCAAAGACGTAACTAAACTATTGTCAGAGATGAAGGAGTTATCTGAAGAGATCAAAGGTTTAGATGTTGAATTAAGGGAAATAGATAAAGAACTTGAGAACTGGATGCTTACAATTCCGAATATCCCAAACCCAACTGTTCCACCAGGTGAAACAGATGAAGATAATGTAGAGATAAGAAAACATTTAGAACCAACAAAGTTTGATTTTGAACCAAAAGCACATTGGGATATAGGAAGTGATCTTAAGATTCTTGATGCTGAGATGGGTGCAAAAACAACAGGTGCAAGGTTTACATTTTATCATGGACTGGGTGCTAGACTTGAAAGAGCTATAACGAACTTCTTCTTAGATGTTCATACGGACAAACATGGATATTTAGAAGTATTTCCACCTTTTATGGTTAGTAGAGACAGCATGATAGGGACAGGACAATTACCAAAGTTTGAAGAAGACGCCTATAAAGTTGTTGGCGAAGGTAAAGAATATTTTTTAGTTCCAACGGCAGAGGTACCAGTTACAAATATGTATAGGGATGAAATTTTGGAAGGATCTAAACTACCAATTAAACATGTTGCATACACAGCGTGTTTTAGAGCAGAAGCGGGCAGTGCAGGCAGAGATACAAGAGGATTAATAAGGCAACATCAATTTAACAAGGTTGAACTGGTTAAATTCACAAGACCAGAAGATTCATATGAAGAGCTAGAGAAATTAACAAGAGATGCAGAAGATGTTTTGCAATTATTAGGACTGCCATATCGTGTTGTTAAGATATGTATTGGAGATTTAGGCTTTACGGCAGCTTTGAAATACGACATTGAAGTTTGGATGCCAAGCTATGGCAGATATGTTGAGATATCAAGTTGTAGTAATTTTGAATCATTTCAAGCAAGAAGAGCAAATATAAAATATAAGGACAATATAAGAGATAAAGCACAGTTCGTTCACACTTTAAATGGAAGTGGTGTAGCGGTAGGAAGGACGACTGCAGCAATACTAGAAAACTACCAACAGGCTGATGGTAGTGTTGTAATACCAGAAGTTTTACGTCCATATATGAATAATCATAAAGTAATAAAATAAATAAAACTCTAAGGATAAATATATACAAATGTTATAAGTAATAGCCTTCTGGATTATGATAGAAGGCTATTCTATTTATAATAATACTTGTTTATACTTATAAAATATGATATAAACCTGTCTTTGACACTTTGATAAAACTAAAACTCTGCTAACCCCTTTAGATAGGAGTTTAGCAGAGTTC
>DUQJ01000089.1 GCA_012837865.1 Clostridiales bacterium
TAAAAATAAATAAAGTTATAAATTATAAGTAAATACAGCCTTCTTAGTAATGTGTTTATATTGCAACACAACCATTAACAGACATTATAATAACACCATCAGGAGGGGGATATATGTTTACAATAAATGATAAATCAAATAGATATTATATATTTGATTTAAAAGAATATAAATATATTGGGGGAGTTTTTTACTTCGAGGAATTGATAGATTACTTGGCTAGCTTTCAACTTGAAGACTCCTTATTAAATTCAAAATACAACAATACAATATTAGATAATATTAATTTGAATTTCAAGGATACTAAAGCAAACTTTTGTTGGCAATGTGCTTTTGGGCAACCTAATCATGAATGTGAGTTGAAAATTCAACAATTAAGAAGATATGTAATATTAGATGGACTTGATAGAATAATAGATATAAGATATTATTTGGAACATATCAAAAAAGTAAATGAGCAGAATTTAATAAAAAAAGATTATTACAATTTATCACCTTGGGATAATTATGTAGTTAAAATACTGCAAAAATATGTTGGTCTAAAATACGAAGGTCCAAAATTCAGAAAAGAACCGGTGCCATTTACTGGCCAAAGGAAATATTCTTTTTCTTGCAGAAAAATCAAAACAACTAATGAAAGAAGACAAAGTTGTGATAAAGAAATTAAACAATATATAAGATCCAAAAGAAATAAAAACAATTTACCAACATTATATGACAGCTTCATTGACAGACATAATGATAAGTGTTGGAAAACTCAATCTAAAAATAAAAAACAATGGATGAAATAGTTGTCAAAGCAATCATTAATATATCATATGTGATATTATATTTTAGTAAGCAATATGATTGACATTGTGTTCCATACTATACTTTATTACTTGGATTGAAATATTTATCTCCCTTTAGATAGTCAACCTTGCTTACGGGTTGACTATTTTTGACAATATTTATTATCTGTAAATGTAATATATCCAACAATAAGTTCAAATTGACTAAGATGGAATAAGGAGGGATTACAACAAAGTGAATAAATTAAATAAAATACAAACATGTTTAAATGAATTAAACAACATTAATAAGGAAGAAAAATATGTAGAATCAATTTCTTTTAATGAATTAAAAAATAGCAAGTTATTACACATGGCCAGGAAAACTCAACTCATGTCACGCACTAATGAAATAATTAAAGAGTTGAGAATAATTATGGAATTACCTGATAATACAAATGTTGGACAAATATTTACAACCATACAGGAGTATTTATCTAAAAATGAAAGTGAAGCTAATCACCACAATGAAACTACTAATGAATTTACAAAAAATTAAAATGTTAATCTCATTAATGTGTTAACACTAGCTAAGAGAGCTTCCCTGTACGCCTCCTTGCGCTTGAGTTAATTATGTAACATATTCATTAACATGTATTAAGTAGCGCTTAGACAGCAAGAGAGCACGGCAATCTTTCGAAATTGTCTTGTTTACACAAATTAATGTAGCTGAAGGTAGGTAAAATATTGAAACATAACAAAATAAGCTTATTTATATTATTTATACTAGCATTAGGTGTAACAATATGGGCATTTATATTCACCACTAGAACTAATGATATAAATATATCTAAATATATAGGGATAACAAAAGACAATAAGATAAGTAAGGAAAAAAAGGTAGCTGAAGATGAGTACGAAGATTATGTAATTGACCAAAAAGATATACAAAATATATTACTTATAGGTGTTGATGAAGGTGGTTATGAGAATGCCAGAAGTGATGTCATGATAATTGTAACTATAGATAGTGATAGTAATGTAATTAAGTTAACTTCGGTTATGCGTGATACATTGGTTCATATTCCTACATCAAATACCTATCAAAAACTTAATCATTCTTATATGGAGGGTGGCCCCACAGAAACCATGGCGGCTATAAATAATAATTTTGATCTCAATATTGAAAATTATGTAGTATTTGATTTCAATGCTGTTAAAAAGTCAATAGATTTAGTGGGAGGTTATCCTGTAAACATAAGTACAGGAGAAGCCAAAGACATGAAGATATCTAAGGGACCCAGAACGCTGACTGGTCAAGAGGCTTTAAGTTATATGCGTGTTCGTTATAATTCAGGAGGAAATGCTGGAAGAAATCAAAGACAAAGAGATTTAATTTTATATATTTTAAATTATGCTAAAAACATGAATTATAAAGAATTAATTGAGCTTGCTATCAATATAATGCCTGATATTAAAACATCTTATTCACTAAAAGATATATCCGAACTTATAAATATTTATATAGCAATCATAGATGGTTTACAAACTGAACAATACAACTTCCCATATGAATACCAAGGAACGAGACTGAATGACGGATTGTGGTATGCAGTGCCAAGAACTATGAGAACGAATGTAATAGAACTGCAAAAAAATACATTTGGATTTATTGATTACATTCCTAGCAATACTGTAGATAACATAAGTGAACAAGTGTCTGTAAGATCAAATGTTAAGTAAATACTATATATAAAGTCAAAATATGTAGCTTATTTAGTGAAAAAAAATAATAAAAATAGCCAAGATGAATTTTCTAAAAATATCTTGA
>DUQJ01000090.1 GCA_012837865.1 Clostridiales bacterium
AAATCAGTAAATTCTGATATCCAATTCATTGATATTAACATTTATTCTACCTCCTATATTGTAAATTGCTTTAATTGTTTTAGGTTACCACTATTAAACAAACGGATATCTTTAATCTCATATTTCATCATAGCTAGTCTAGTTAATCCTAAACCAAAAGCAAATCCTGTGTATTTATCTGGATTGATTCCACCTAGCTCAAGTACATTTGGATGGATCATTCCGCATGGTAATAACTCTAGCCATCCTGTATGTTTACAGGTAGAGCATCCATCTCCTCCACAAATCAAGCAATTAATATCTAATTCGAATCCTGGTTCAACAAAAGGGAAAAATCCTGGCCTTAATCTAACTTTTACATCTGTTTTAAATACTTCTGATAAAAGAACCTTCATAAAGTAAATTAAATTAGATATTGATATATCTTCACCAATCATCATTCCTTCTAATTGAAAGAAAGTATTTTCATGGCTTGCATCAAGGTTTTCATTTCTAAAGCATCTGCCAGGGAATAATACTCTTAATGGTTTACCCGGTTCTGGCGCTCCGTATTTTTTCATTATAGCATTTTGTGCTGCTGATGTGTGTGTCTTAAGCAGTTGACCATTATCAAGATAATATGTGTCTTGCATCTCTCTAGCTGGATGATCACTAGGAATATTTACAGCTTCAAAGTTATTATATTCAGTTTGAACTTCTAAGCCATCCTCAACTATAAAGCCCATTGTTTTAAATATATCTTCTATTTCTTTTTGAATTATTGTTATCGGATGCAAAGAACCCATATTAGATCTTGATGGAATTGTAAAATCATACTTTTCTGATTTTTCTATCTCTGCTAGATATTCTTTATCAGCAATTATTTTCTGGTAAGCGATAATAGATTGTTCAATATCATTTTTTAAAATATTAACCTCTTTACCTGCTTGTTTTTTCATATCTCCTGAAAGGTTTTTAAGATTTTTTAGTTCGCTAGTAACTAATCCTTTCTTACCAATAAATCTAATTCTAATAGATTCTAATTCTTCTCTTATTTCTACTGCCTCTAATTCTTGTTTAAACTGTTCTCTTAATTTTACTAGATTGTCTAACATTTTATTTCCTCCATTAAATATTTTTATACAAAAAAACCCCCATCCCAAAGGGACGAGAGTATCGTGGTACCACCCAGTTTCAAACTATAAGCCTCTTATTTTATAGACTTATCATAGTTCCTTGAAAATCTTAACGCGATCTAAACGACTATTAATTAAATTATATTTAATAGTAACTCCAGTGTTGAATTTCAGATAATGCTTGAACCCCGAATATATTCGCAGCTAATATATATTCTCTCTGTTGGGAAAGTAAAACCTACTTAATCACTTTCATAGTCTTTTTTATATGAATATTTATAACGCTATATTAAAACAGGATTTGATTATTGTCAAGTAATTATTTGCATTGCATCCCTAATTTATGATTCATTTATGATAATGTCCTAGTATACCAAATATGATTATGTCCCAAAGAATAAAAGTATAGTATAATTACCTCATTTAATATTATTACATAAGATGAGGTGCTAAAATGAGAAAGGTAGAATTATCAATGAATGAACAAGAAAAATATGAGGTTATTAAATCCTTAGTGGATAATGATGGTAACAAATTTAGAGCTGCTATTAAGTTAGGATGCACTATACGACAAGTGAATAGAATGATTGTAAAATATAAAAAAGAAGGTAAATCAGCATTTATACATGGAAACAAAGGTAGAAAACCTGCACATGCTTTAAGCGAAAAAGAAATCTTAGATATTATAACCATATATAACAATAAGTACTGGGATGCTACTTTTTCACATGCATGCGAGCTTTTAGAAGCACATGATGGGATCAAAATTTCATCAACTACATTAACTAATATTTTATATGAGGAATTTATTCTATCTCCTATATCTACACGAAAAACGAAACAACGAATAAAGAAGAAATTAAAAGAATTATCTAAGAACGCTAAAAGTAAAAAAGAAAAGGAACATTTAGAAACAAGTATTGTAGCAATTGAGGATAGCCATTCAAGGCGCCCTAGATGTGCTTATTTCGGCGAAATGCAACAGATGGATGCTTCAGTTCATGAATGGTTTGGAGAAGGTAAGCATCACCTTCATATCTCTATTGATGATTCTACTGGAAATCTCACAGGTGCATATTTTGATAAACAAGAAACGCTAAATGGTTATTATAATGTATTACATCAAATATTAAATACCCATGGAATACCAGCCATGTTTTATACTGATAAAAGGACTGTGTTTGAATATAAAAGATTAAATACTAATAAGGTTGAAAAAGATACCTTTACCCAATTCGGATATGCCTGTAATCAATTAGATATTGAAATCAAAACAACAAGTATGGCACAGGCTAAGGGACGTGTAGAACGCGCATTCCAGACCTTACAACAACGCCTGCCAATCGAGTTAAGATTAGCAGGCATATCAACAATAGACGAAGCAAATGTATTTTTAAACTCCTACATAAAAAAATACAACGATAAATTCGCCTTGCCTATAAATTATAACAAATCCGTGTTTATTCCTCAACCAAATTCTGAAACAATTAATAATACTTTGGCTGTAATTGCCGAAAGAACAATAGATTCTGGCCATTGTATTAGATTTAATAAGGAGTATTATAAAACTATGGATAGCCGCGGATTACAGGTTCATTATTTAAAGGGTACTAAAGGGTTAGTAATAAAAACCTTTGATCCTAGAAAACGTAATATTCCATCTCCAAAACATCCTTGGAGGAGCGAAAGCTTCTTGAAATATAGATATCATAAATTAAATAACGAAATATTTACACTTTAGGATTATATTATTTATTATGTGGATAAATAGTACAATAAAGTTTTATACAATTTAAAAGATAATTCCATTAAGACAATCTTTTGCTGTGTTTAATATCAACAGAGCTATTATTAGTGACGCCATTAATATATTAATATTTATTACAAAACTAAAATTTCATAATAAAAGCACCGATAATTAATCGGTGCTAATAATTTAAATAATTTGGGACATTTTCAAAAGTGCTTGACAGTCTAGCACAGTTTACTTCTTGTCTATAAAAAGGTGTAGCCATTACATATTTCTCATGCTGTAAATGTGCTAGTAAGCTAGGAGATACCATGCTTTTAGGTATCAAAGCTTTTGGACTATCCGCAG
>DUQJ01000091.1 GCA_012837865.1 Clostridiales bacterium
AATATTAACACCTATAAATGTTATGTATTTAATGATATAATAACGACATAGACTAATTATTCCATAAATATAAGGGAGGTTGATGATAATGGTTTCTAATATTATTTCTATAGAAGAAATTAAGAAGAAAACTATTCCAATACTAAAAAACTACCCCATAAATAAAGCTATATTATTTGGTTCTTTTGCAAAAGGTGAAGCTACTAGCAACAGTGATATAGACTTATACACTGATTCAAATGGAAAATTAAGAGGACTCGACTTTGTAGGATTACTTGAAATCCTTGTTGGTGCTTTAGGGATGGATGTAGACTTGATCGACCGGTCACATATTGATCCTAATACCTTAATCATGCAAGAGATTGAAAGTGGGGGTATGGTCATATATGAAAAATCAGAAGATTATTCTAAAGATAACTAATTATATGGTGGATAGAGTCACCGTGGCTCACTTCCATAGTTATAATCTTCGAATTCTGACAATTAAGTTGGAGTTCGGGGGTTATTTTTATAAATATATTTATCCGTATGATAGATTGAAGATTAGCTTGATAGTAATATAAATAGGGCATATAATTATCATAATAAGTAAAAGAAGATGGTTTGCTTATTTAAAACAATACTAAACAGAGTATTATGAGAGTTTTCCGGGGTATAATAATATTAATGAAAATATAAATAAATACAATATGGAAGGGGAGCACCGGATGATTGAAAGCAATAGGCTTGAATTTAAAAGTGAATTAAATAGTAAGCTAGAAAAGGAAGTTGTGGGATTTTTAAATTCTCAAGAAGGCGGGGCAATCTATATTGGTGTAGATGACAACGGTGTTCCTATTGGCATTGAGGATATAGACAAGACTCAATTGAAAACAATTGATAGAATAAAAGACGGGATTTTACCGTCAACTTTAGGCTTATTTGATGTTAGGATAAAGGAAGAAGAAGGACTAAATACTATAAAGATTACCATTTCCAGTGGCACAGAAAAACCATATTATATTAAAAAGCTTGGAATGTCACCAAATGGCTGTTATGTGAGAGTAGGAAATGCTACCCATCCCATGACAGTAGATATGATTGATGATTTGTATTCAAGGAGAATTAGAAATTCTCTCTACAAAATACAATCTCCAACACAAAATTTAACATTTGCCCAATTAAAGATATATTATGAAGAAAAGGGCTTTGAGCTTAATAAAAGCTTTGCAAAAAACTTGGAATTACTAACAGACCATGGAAAATATAATTATAATGCCTATTTATTTTCAGATAATAATGGGCTATCGATGAAAGTTGCAAAGTATTCTGGTACGAATAAAATTGATCTAATTGAGAATGAAGAATATGGGTATTGTTCGATTATTAAGGCGGCCTATAGTATTCTAGACAAGCTAGAAATAGAAAACACCACTAAAACAAAGATTACAAGCAAAGCAAGAATAGAAAAGAGACTAGTTGATAATATTGCACTTCGAGAAGCAGTTATTAATGCTATTGTTCACAATGACTACTCAAGAGAAATTCCGCCAGTGGTTGAAATATTTTCAGATAGGATAATGATTACATCAACAGGTAGTTTACCACAAGCGTTATCAAAGCAGGAGTTCTTATCTGGAATATCTGCGCCCAGGAATAAAGAAATTATGCGTATATTCAAAGATATCCAGCTAGTAGAGCATCTAGGATCAGGTGTTACAAGGATATTGGAAAAATATGATGAGTCAGTGTTTGATATTACACCAAATTTTATGAGAGTAACATTTATGTTTGAAGAGGATAATGTCGGTAGGGATGTCGGTAAGGATGTCGGTAAGGATGTCGGTAACAAAATTAATACAAATATTAAATTAAGTAAGAATCAAAATAAAATACTACTAGAAATATCAAAAAACAATAAGATTACTCAAAAAGAGTTAGCCTTACTATTAAAGGTAACAGAAAGAACCATACAAAGGAACATGATTACCATGCAGCAAAAGGGCATGTTAAAAAGAATTGGACCAACTTTTGGTGGGTATTGGGAGATAGTATAAAAGTGAGTTGCAATTATAATAAAGGAGTTGATAAGGACGTGTTAACAATGAAATTATTAAAGGATAGGTTAGCAGTTTGTAGATTAAATAATAATATGTTAATACCCTCTTGGAGCAAGGTAGGTATTTTTTTCTATAAGCAGAACATTAAATGAGCTTTCAACAGTATACTTTCTGCAATCAGCACAATATGAGCGGAGAATGAGATCAGTATATTTGTTATTTCTACATATGATACAGATTACATCTTTATTAAGGACGGAGAGATCCAAAAGGCTATAGATGTTTTATTGAGTGAGGAATTCGAAAATTAGAAAAGATCTTTAAGTTTTCAGTTAATGAGAATAATAAGTGATGCGATTCACCTCCATGGTTATAACCCTCGAATTCTGATATTAATCAGGATTCGGGGGTTATTTATGTAAAAATATTTAAAAATTTAATTCAATAGATTTAGAGAGTACTTGGAGCAATTAAGTAGATAGAGTATTTAGAAATATATACTATAGGGACTGCGTATGATAAAATATAAGTATAATATACTATAATGTTAGGAGTGACATGTATGACTTTGGAAAAAGAAATAAGACAAATATTAAAAGACGAACTGAAACCTGAGAACATAAGAACAATTATCCACATGATAGAGTTCTTAAAGTTTAAAGAAAGTGAAAATATACGGAGTGAAATAAATAACTCGGCGATAGCTGATAAAGAATATTTACAAGAACTTATTGAGCAATTACCAGAAAAGGATCTAGAAAAAGTTATGAATTTTATAGGATATCTGAATATGACAAGAAAAAATAAGGTTAAAGATATAACTTTGGCTAGTCAATCATCCTTAGGTAAGGATTGGCTGAAACCTGAGGAGGTGCTTAAACATGTGTTACCTAATAGCAAAAAAGTTTAATGAGTCTGGTAGTGTTGCACTGAAAACCACTAGGGGAAGTGAGTTAGCTTATTTTGCTGATGAACTTCAAGAAAAGATTGGATATGATATTCAAATAGTTACAATAACTAGGCCATCGGCTTACGGTGAATATGAGCCATATCATTTTGTAAATAATTACGAGGAATTTGAAAATAAAGTCAATACAATGTAATATTCTGAAAAAATACAAATAACTTATTTATGAATTTATTAACTAGTTGTGATTGTTAAAGACCAAGCGGCATTACAATAAACTGACAGCTATGTAAATGGTGGATAAAGTCACTGCGATTCACCACCATGGTTGTAACCCTCGAATTCTGACAAGAAGTTGGAATTCGGGGGTTGCGTTATTTTCTTTGGTATAGACTAGAAGAGTGTGTTACAATAATAACAATAACATAAAAAGGAGAATGATTGAACATGATACCATTACCATTGATTGCAGGCATTATTGGTGGCATTATCTTAATTGTCATACTAGCATCAGGCTATGTCAAAGCTAAACCTGACGAGGCCATACTTATTTCAGGGTACAAAAAGAAACCCCGAATTATAACAGGAACAGCGACCATTAAAATTCCGTTTTTAGAACGACGAGACTCACT
>DUQJ01000092.1 GCA_012837865.1 Clostridiales bacterium
GTTTTATTTTATTTATTCTTAATATTCAACTTCTTTTAAAAATAATCCTTGTGCTTCAACATTAAAACTTCCTACCATATCTGAATCCTTATCAAATATCTTGTAAATGTCTTCTGGCTCACGTACACCAATACCTATGTCTAATAAGGTGCTTACTATCATTCTTGCCATATTGTGAAGAAAATCATTGGCCTTTATTGTTATTTGTACTTCTTTATCAGTTTGATTAATTTCAATTTGGTATATTTCCTTTATAGTCGATTTGCTTTTCTTTACAGATGAAAAATCTTTAAAATCATGTTGACCTATTAGTAATTTTGAAGCAGTTCTCATTATACTTATATTGGGCTTTTTAAAGCTATAGTAAGTATATTTTCTATCAAATACACTACGTACATCTCCTACAGCGATGCGATACAAATAAGTTCTTGATTTTGGATTTAAGCTTGCATGAAATCTTTCATGCATTTCCTTAGCATCTATTACTGCTATATCCATCGGTAAATATCTATTAAAATGATTTTTGATTTCATATATTTTCATATCTGATTTGAGTTTAAAATTTATTACCTGGGCATAAGCATGGACACCTGTTTCAGTTCTACTAGCACAATTAATTTCAACACTTTCTCCAGTCATTTCCTTAATAATGTTTAATATCTTATTTTCAATTGTATTATCTGATTCTCCTGTACCAATTCTTTGCCATCCATGATATCGACTTGCATCATATTCTAAAGTTAATTTTATATTTCTCATTCTATTCTATTCTCCTACGTTTGTCTTTTGTTTTTATATTCTTCCCTTGATAAATTAAATTTTTCTAATGTGAACCTTTCATCTTTGTAAGTAATTATATTAATACATGTATTTTTTAATCTTGTTTTTCCTGTTCCCATCTCGCCATTAGTCAAATATGATATTACAGCATTGATTGACCCACCATGTGATACCATGATTATATCCGCATCATTATATTTAAGGGCATATTCTTTCATTGCATTGATAAATCTGTTACATAATTCATCCCAAGGCTCAATACTTTGTTCTGTTCCAAAGGTATCATATTGTTTCTTTTTATCATAAGTCATTCCAGATAATTTTCCAAAATCACGCTCTATTAGTCTTTCATCTGTAATAACTTCTTCTATATTATTAAGTTTTGCTATTATATCTGCAGTATCTTTAGCTCGACTTAAAGGGCTTGTTATAATAGCTTTTATTTTATCTTCCAAAAAAGCTTGTCCACAGTTTTCAGCCTGTAAAATGCCTCTTTGATTTAAAGGTATATCTTCTCTACCTTGAAGTCTTCCTTCAACATTCCAATCTGTTTCTCCGTGTCTTATCATATAAATTTTCATTCTATCCCCTTGCTGATTTATTACTTTCTAATGTCCATATTAATTCTTCCATCCTTTATTTCGATAATTCTATCTGCCTTCTCTGCAATTCTTTTATCATGAGTTATTACTATAAATGTTGACTTAAATTCTTTATTTATTTCTTTTAATAAGCCATAAACAATTTCAGTTGTTTCTGAGTCAAGATTCCCTGTAGGTTCATCACCTAATATGATTTTAGGACTATTAATAAGCGCTCTTGCTATTGCAGCTCTTTGTTGTTGCCCACCCGATATATCAGTCGCCATATTATTCTTAACTTTACTTAATCCAACTATCTCTATTAAATCATTAGCCCTATTTATAGCCTCTTTTGTTGTTTTACCATTTTTTATTCTGTAAGGTATCAATATGTTTTCAAAAACAGTAAACTCAGGTAACAAGTAGTGAAATTGAAATATAAAACCTATGGTCTCATTTCTTAAACTTGCTAAACCATTTTTATTTAAATCCGATATGTTTTGACCCTGTATTAAAACTTCGCCGCTAGTAGCTTTATCAAGTGTTCCCATTATATTCATAAGAGTTGATTTACCACTACCCGATGCACCTATAATTGAATTAAAAGAACTTTCTTCAAAGCTTAGGTTAACATCATATAGGACCTGAGTCTTAACCTTATATTTTTCCTCCTTATTTTTTTTACTTTTTTATAATATTTATAAAATAAAATAA
>DUQJ01000093.1 GCA_012837865.1 Clostridiales bacterium
ACTGATGATGCGGAAATCTACAATAAAATTCATGATTACTTATCTGTATATCAAAAAGAAGATTTAATAAAATTAGGCTTATATAAAGATGATTTATTAAGTCTTAATAGTTTTTATGGAGTGAAAACCAAGTTGGAAAATGCTTTAAAACCAACAGTCTGGCTAAAGTCTGGAGCTAGCATCATTATTCAACATACTGAAGCACTCACCGTTATAGATGTTAATACGGGCAAAGCTATTAAAGGTAAGAAGGCGGCAGAAGAAACTTTTTTGAAAATCAACCTTGAAGCTGCAAAAGAAATTGCTAAACAAATGAGACTAAGAAATTTATCCGGAATTATAATAATTGATTTTATTGATATGAAATCAAAAGACGATGAACAAACTTTAATGAAAGAACTTGAAAAGCATTTCAGAAACGATCCTACAAAAACTACTTTAGTTAGTATGACAGCATTAGGATTAGTTGAAATTACAAGAAAAAAGATTAGAAAACCATTATATGAACAATTAAATTCTTAAAGGAGGATTATTATGTCTATATTAGTAACAGGTGGAGCAGGTTTTATTGGAAGTCACACTTGCGTTGAATTACTTAACTCGGGATATGATGTAGTTGTCGTTGATAATCTTTGCAATTCAAAAGAAGAATCTTTAAAAAGAGTGGAGAAAATTACAGGAAAAAGCGTAAGTTTTTACAAGGTGGACTTATTGGATAAAGTTTCTTTAGATAATGTGTTTTCCAGTGAAGAAATAGAATCAGTTATACATTTTGCAGGACTTAAAGCAGTTGGAGAGTCTGTTGAAAAACCATTAGAATATTATCATAATAATATAACAGGAACCTTGGTTTTATGTGATATTATGAGAAAGCATAATGTTAAAAATATAGTATTTAGTTCTTCAGCAACTGTATATGGTGATCCGGCAACTGTACCAATTAAAGAAGGTTTCCCCTTATCAGTTACTAATCCATATGGAAGTACTAAGTTGATGTTAGAGAATATATTACAAGATATTTATAAGTCTGATAATGAATGGAATATAATTATTCTTAGATATTTCAATCCAATAGGGGCTCATGAAAGTGGATTGATTGGAGAAGACCCAAAAGGCATACCTAATAATCTAGCACCATATATAACTAAAGTTGCAGTAGGTCAGCTAGATGTACTCGGAGTATTTGGAGATGATTACGATACACACGATGGTAGTGGAGTTAGAGATTATATTCATGTTGTAGATTTATCAATAGGACATCTTAAAGCTATTGAAAAGATTAAAGATAAACCTGGTGTTGCCATATATAACCTAGGTACCGGCAAAGGGTATAGTGTCTTAGATTTAGTTAAGGCATTTTCAAAAGCTTGTGGAAAAGAAATACCATATATTATAAAGCCTAGAAGAGCAGGGGATATTGCAAAATGTTATGCGGATGCTTCTTTGGCTAATAAAGAGCTTGCTTGGACTGCTAAAAGAGATCTTGATAAGATGTGTGAAGATGCATGGGAATGGCAGAAAAATAATCCAGATGGATATTGAAACCCTTTCTTAGAGTTGAATTAGTGGATTAAGCATAATCTATTGACAAATAGATTTGCTTATGCTAAAATATTTTAGTGTGCCGCACAGCGAGGTTTTTAAAGTCTTTTTTATACAAAGGACACCATAGCTGGCGAGTAATGATAATAGGAGGTGCCGTATGTACGCAATTATTGAAACAGGTGGTAAGCAATATAAAGTAGCGGAAGGCGATATCATTAAAATTGAAAAGCTTGGCGTTGAAGCAGGAGATACAGTTACTTTTGACCAAGTACTTGCAGTAAATGATGGAAAATTAGTAGTTGGAAGTCCAACAGTAAACAATGCTAATGTGTCTGCAACAGTTATTGAAGAAGGTAAGAATAAAAAAATTATTGTTTTCAGATATAAGAGAAAATCCGGATATAACAAAAAAACTGGCCATAGACAACCATATACTAAGGTTAAAATTGAAAAGATTAATGCATAGGGTATAGGATATGATTAAAATATCAATATATAGTAATGCACAAGATTTAATTACTGGGTTTAAAGTTATTGGACATGCTGATTATGATGAATATGGTAAGGACATTGTATGTTCCGCCGTTTCGGTATTGATAATAAATACTATTAATTCAATAGATAAATTTACATCAGATAAGTTTTCTTTAAAACAAGATGAGAAAAAGGGTTTGTTTGATTTTAAATTATCTAGCATTGATATTAGTAGCAATACATCATTACTGCTTGATTCACTTATATTAGGGTTAACTCATATTGAGAAAGAATATACTAATAAATATTTAAAAATCCAGTACAAAAGAGCAACGAAATAGAAAATAAAACATAGAAAAGTTTTAATACAGGAGGTGTAGATTATGTTAAAGATGAACCTTCAATTGTTCGCATCAAAAAAAGGTGTAGGTTCTACTAGAAACGGTAGAGATTCTAAGTCAAAAAGATTAGGTGCCAAAAGAGCTGATGGTCAATTCGTACTTGCAGGAAACATTCTTTATAGACAACGTGGAACTAAAATTCATCCAGGAGTTAATGTTGGTCGCGGTGGCGATGATACATTATTTGCTCTAATTGATGGAGTAGTTCGATTTGAAAGAAAAGGCAGAGCTAAAAAACAAGCATCTGTATATCCTTTTCAAGCAAAATAAATAACAATTATATTTATAAAACCCCCAATTTCTTTACAATATGTAAATTGGGGTTTTATTATTGTCTTGTAATGTTACTAATAAATGTTTATAATAATCCTAAATGAAAGGATGATAATTATGTTTATCGATAGAGCGGAAATATATATAAGGTCTGGTAAAGGTGGAGATGGATGCGTTAGTTTTCGTAGAGAGAAATACGTTCCAGCTGGCGGACCAGATGGTGGAGATGGCGGAAAAGGAGGAAATCTATTTTTTGAAGTTGATGATGGTTTAAATACATTAACTGATTTTAGATTTCAACGTAAATATGCAGCCCAGGATGCTGAAAATGGTGGTACTAGGAAATGTAGTGGTAAAGATGGTGAAGACCTTATTGTTAAAGTACCCGAAGGCACAGTTATTAGAGAAAAAGAAACTGGCAAAGTAGTTGCTGATATGTCCCATGGCAATAGAAGAGAGATGGTTTTAAAAGGTGGTAATGGTGGCAGAGGTAATCAGCATTTTGCAACTCCTACAATGCAAGCTCCAAAATATGCACAACCAGGACAAAAAGCGCAGGAAATGAATCTAATTCTTGAGTTAAAGGTTATAGCTGATGTTGGCTTGGTAGGATTCCCGAATGTCGGTAAATCGACTTTGTTATCTCGTGTATCAAATGCTAAACCTAAAATTGCAAACTATCATTTTACAACCTTAGCACCTAATTTAGGTGTTGTTGATTTAGAAGGAGCAAATGGTTTTGTTATTGCAGATATTCCTGGATTAATAGAAGGTGCTTCTCAAGGAGTTGGCCTTGGACATGAATTTTTGAGACATATTGAAAGAACCAAGGTTATTATTCATATAGTTGATGCAGCATCAACAGAGGGTAGAGATCCAATTGATGATATAGAGAAAATCAACTTTGAATTAGAAGCTTATAATCCTATTTTAGTTGAAAGGCCTCAAGTTATTGCAGCTAATAAAATTGATGCATTTTATGGCGATGAGGGTAATGAAGTAATCAATAATTTAAAAAGCAAGTATGAAGCAGAAGGAATAAAAGTCTTTCCTATTTCTGCTGTAAGTGGTAAAGGAATTAAAGAATTACTATATCATGTTAAAGGAATGCTTGATAATCTAACTGATGAACCAGTTATATTTAAAAAAGAGTATTTTGCTGAAGATTATAAGGATCAAAATCTGTCATTTGAAGTATGGAAAGAAGAAGAAGGCCTATATATCGTTGAAGGACCTAGGATAGAAAGAATGCTTGGTTATACAAACTTAGATACTGAAAAAGGATTCCAATTTTTTCAGAATTTCATGAAAGAAAACAATATTATAGAACAATTAGAAGAATTAGGAATTAAGGAAAGCGATACAGTAAGATTATATGGACATGAATTTGATTACTATAAATCATAGTATCATTCAAGATTAAGGAGAAATATTATATGACAAGCAAACAAAGAGCTTATTTAAAAGGATTGGCAATGAAGATGGATTCTATATACCAAATTGGAAAATCAGCATTAACACCTGAAATTACACAAGGTGTAGCAGATGCACTTGAAGCTAGAGAACTAATTAAAATAACAGTTCTTAAAAATTGTGATGATGATATTAATGAGATGGCAAATACTATTGCAGAACGTACACATTCACAAGTTGTTCAAATAATTGGTAAGAAAATAGTGTTATATAGAGAGTCAAAAACCAAGAAGAAGATTGAATTACCTAAATCATAATGAAGGTGAGGCATTATATGAAAATTGGTGTTTTAGGAGGATCATTTAATCCAATACATTTTGGGCATTTATTAATGGCAGAATCTGCTTATGAACAAATGGAATTAGATAAGGTTATTTTTATGCCTTTAAAATATCCACCTCATAAAAACAAAGAGGGTATCTTGTGTGATCAACATAGGTTAAATATGATAGAATTAGCAATACAAGATAATCCACATTTTGAATTATCTAAATATGAAATTAAAAAAGATAGTGTTTCTTATACAGCAGAAACATTATCATACTTGACATCGAAAAACCCAAATGATAAATTCTTTTTTATACTAGGTGCAGATTCTTATATGATGATAGACAAATGGAGACAACCACAAACTATTTTTAAACAAGCCAATATTTTGGTGATTAACAGAGACAATAATAGTTCAAATGAATTAGATATAAAGACTATAGATTTAAAAAAAGACTATAATTTGAATGTTACCTATATAAATATGCCTAATATCGGGATATCATCAACGGTTATTAGAGAACGTTTAAAAGATAATTTATCAATAAAATATTATATGCCAAATAGTGTAATTCATTATATTACTAAGCATAAAATATATTGTTAAACATATAAAATGTTTCTATATTAATTTAATTATGGAACAAGCTTAATAAAAGGTAAGGTGTTTAATGGATATAGAATCTATAAAAAATAAAATTAAATTAGTGGTTAATGAAAAAAGATATATCCATACTTTAGGGGTTGCTGATGTTGCTTATGATCTAGCACTTATTCATGGATATAATGTTGAAAAGGCATACTTGGCTGGAATATTACATGATTGTGCTAAAAATGTCAGCAATGAAGAGCTTGTAGATATTTGTATCAAGAACAATATTGCAATTTCAGGAATTGAAATAAAAAACATTCAATTATTACATGGAAAAGTTGGAGCACATTTTGCTAAGACTATATATGGCGTAGATGATAAAGATATATTAAATAGTATTATTTATCATACAACTGGAAGGCCTGATATGTCAATGCTTGAGAAAATACTCATTGTTGCTGATTATATCGAACCTAATCGGAAGCCATTACCAAGAATTAATGTAATTAGAGAAGCAGCTTTTGAATCGTTAGATAAAGCTTTGCTTTTAATTATTGAAAATGTATTAACATATTTAAATGAAACAAATGCCTTAATTGATACGATTACTATACTAACTTATAATTTTTATAAAGAAAAGGAGAAATAAATATGGATCAATCAAAAAAAATGGCAAGTATTGCTTATGAAGCTTTAGAGTCTAAGAAGGGCGAAGATATTAAAGTTATTGATATTAGTGACATTTCTGTTATTGCAGACTATTTTGTTATTGCAACAGGTACTAATGCATCACAGGTAGATACACTTGTAAGAGCAGTTGAAGACTCTTTAAGCGAAAAAGGTTTTGAACCAAAGAGAATAGAAGGAATTAAATCTGTAAGCTGGATATTAATGGATTACGGTGATATAATTATTCATATTTTCTCAGAAGAAGATAGACTGTTTTATAATTTAGAAAAAATATGGACTAATGGTAAATTAATAGATAATGATCTTCTAAAATAAAATATTTTAAATATTAATATAGTCGAATTTAAAAAAGCTGGTACAAAACATATGATTCATAAGTTTTATACCAGCTTTTATGTTTTAAATTATACAAATAATAATTAAAATATTTCTAAAACATTCTGAAAAGACCTATAACTTTACCTAATATTTCAAGGTTTGGTAGAATAATAGGTGACATACCATCGTTCTCAGGTTGAAGTCTAAAGTATCCATTTTCTTTATAAAAAGTTTTGACAGTAACTTCATCATCAATCAAAGCAACTACAATTTCACCATTCTTGGCATGATTTTGACGTTGTATAAGTATTTTATCACCATCAAAGATTCCAACATTAATCATGCTATCACCTTTAACATTAAGCATATATGTCTCTATATTTGGCATATACTCAGAAGGAATAGGAAAGTAGCTTTCAACATTTTCAACCGCAAGTATAGGTTGACCAGCAGTTATAGTCCCAATAACAGGAACATTTACCAACTCTCTTCTTGTTAAATTAAACTCATCATCAAGTATTTCTATAGCTCTTGGTTTTGCAGGATCTCTTCTTATGTAACCATTCTTTTCTAATGTTTCTAAATGTGAATGTACTGATGATGTAGATTTTAGTTTTACTGCATCGCAGATTTCACGCACAGCAGGTGGATATCCTTTATTTAAAATCTCTGATTTTAAAAATTGTAATATCTCTGTTTGTTTACTGGTAATTTTACCATATGCCACTGGCTAACCCTCCTTAAATATACTTATGTATAGTTATTTAATACCTTATCTATAGTGGGTATTATAACATAGTTATTTTGATAATGCAAAACCTATGTTCTGATAAATACAAAAAATATCGAAAAAGTGAATATTTGTTCGTATTATCTCTTGACAAACAAATGTGTGTTCGATATAATGTCAATATAAACAAACGTTCGGGGGTAGATCAATGAAAAACAATAATTCGAAATCTAATTACATAACTATATTTTCAACAATCTTTTTATCTTTATTAATTTTATTATCAGTATTTGTAATAACAAATAAAGCTGATGCACAGGGAAATAATAAGAGAATTAAACTAGTAAAAACTATAGAAATACAAGAAGGTGATACTCTTTGGAATATAGCATCCCAATATAAAAGTGATGAGTATAGTGATATTAGAGTATATATTAATGAGATAAAAAAGAGTAATAATATTTATTCTGATGAGATATATTCTGGTAACTATATAATTGTTCCATATTATTGTGATGCAGCAAATTAAATAATTTTTATATTTGGTGAATTATAAAAACTATAGGATCTAGTAATAACATTGGTTTAAGGCATTGGATGGGCAAATGACATTCAATGCCATTTATGTATTTGGGGACACTTCCATTAATAATGCTTCATATCATTATAATAAAATAACTTATTACTGGGATTTTATTTTGCAAATAAAAAACTTTAAAGTAATTGGGAAGCGATTGGTAGTTATCGTTGAATTTTGAGTTTCAATATGTTATCATACAATTATAAAATATAATAATAATTAATCACTGGGAGAGCTGAGTAGGTCAGCTGAGAGAAAGACCCTTTAATGTCTTTGATCCCTTAACCTGATCTAGATAATACTAGCGTAGGGAAGTGTACTATATTAAGATATAATTTTAAATATAAAAACACAGACTCTACAAAAGGTCTGTGTTTTTTTATTTAAAGGAGGAAGAAATTTGAAGCTAAAAAAGCTTACAGCTATGTCATTACTTACAGCATTAGGGGTAGTCAGTTCTCATATTATTTATCTACCTATAGGGGTGGCTAAGGCCTTTCCAATACAACATGGGATAAATCTTATAACGGCAGTATTTTTTGGACCTGCCTGTGGTGTTGGAGTAGCCTTTACAATATCTTTATTAAGAAATTTATTAGGGACCGGCTCATTATTAGCTTTTCCTGGAAGTATGATAGGGGCACTTCTTGCAGGTCTATTGTTTAAGAAGAGAAAAAGTCCTATTTATGCAGCCCTAGGGGAAGTCTTTGGTACCGGTATACTTGGTGCACTAGTGTCCTATCCTGTTGCAAAATATCTCATGGGAAGGGAAATGGCCCTATTTTTCTATGTAGGCCCCTTTATTCTCAGTTCAGTTGCTGGTGTTATCATGGGATATATTATCTTTAAAGCGCTTATAAAAATTGATTTTATTAGAGCATATATGGAATAATGGAGAATTAAGAGAGGAAGATAGTTATGGAGTTAAACAGTAAATTTAGTGACATTATATACAGTGTTAAAGATAAAAAGCCTCTGATCCACCATATAACTAATTATGTTACTGCCAATGATTGTGCAAATATTGTACTAGCCTTTGGGGGAAGACCAGTAATGGCAGATAGTCCCCTAGAGGTGGAAGAATTTACCTCAATGGCCTCTGCACTAGTTATAAATACAGGTACCCTGAGCAAGGAAAAATTAGATTCGTTTTTATTAGCTGGAAAAAAAGCTAATGAATTAGGAATCCCAGTGGTCCTAGATCCTGTGGGAGTGGGAGCAAGTAATTTTAGGAATAATGCTGTGAATAAAATTTTGAAGGAAGTAAAGCTATCTGTTTTAAGAGGAAATATGTCAGAAATAAAAAATATTTATGGAATCAAAACTTTTACTAGGGGAGTAGACTCCCTGGAGGGTTCAGTGGAAGAAGGACAGGAAATATCTAAAGAGCTGGCAAAGAGATTAAATACTACTGTTGCCATAAGTGGAAAGGTAGATATTATTTCAAATGGAGATAAAACATACACTCTTCACAATGGTTGCGAAGAGTTATTAAACCTAACAGGTACAGGGTGTATGACCTCTTCTCTAATTGCCTGCTGTTGTGGAGTTGAAGGAGAAAGCATCTACGGGGCAATTGCAGGTCTCAGTATAATGTCTATTTCAGGTGAAAAGGCTCTTAGTCTTTTAAAAGCTGAACAAGGTCTAGGTAGCTTTAGGGTCTATTTAATAGATTCAGTAAGTAATTTCTCAACTGAAGATTTCAATAAAAGGAGCAAGATAAATGAGATTTAATAAAGATATTAATTATAAGATGTATCTAGTATCAGACAGAGATATTTTAAAGGGTAGGGATTTGCTAGTGAGTTTGGAAGAGGCTATTTTAGGTGGAGTAAGTATAATCCAATTAAGAGAAAAGAACATAAGCTCCCTGGAATTTTATGAAATGGCCATCAGGGTAAAAGAATTAACCCAAAAACATAATATTCCTCTAATAATTAATGATAGATTGGATATTGCCTTGGCTGTAGATGCTGATGGTGTTCATATAGGTCAGTCTGATCTTCCAGCAAGGGTGGCAAGAAAACTACTAGGTCAAGATAAAATTTTAGGAGTGTCTACTGCCAATATTAAAGAAGCAGAACAAGCTGTAAAAGATGGTGCTGACTATATAGGGGTAGGGGCCTTGTTTCCAACAAAAACCAAATTAAATACAAGGTGTGTGACCCTTGAAGAACTTTCTAACATTAAAAATAAGATAGTTATACCAGTAGTTGCTATAGGTGGAATAAATGAGAAAAATATTTATTTTCTAAAAAAAACTAACATAGATGGATGTGCTGTAGTTTCAGCAGTTTTAGGGAAAAAAGATATAAAGCTAGCAACAGAAGAGCTATTAAATATTTTTTAGATAGGGAACTATAATATATAGTTTTGGAGGACAAAGATGATTACAACTTTTACAGTAATGTTTTTATTATGTATTACAGTCATTAGCTTTACAATTATTGGTATAGTCTATAGTAATGGTAGGTTAGGAAGTGTAGATGATTTTTTTACTGCGAGAGGAAGTACAGGAACAAGAATATTATCTGCTACCTTTCTAGCATCTTTTTTAGGAGTCTTTATTTTGTTTACTCCCCCAGAGGAAAGTACCTTAAATGATTTTGCTAAAAAAAAGATATGGTTCAAAAATGCATATTTTAACAGTCTTATTATCACTATTTTATATGTTTGTTCATTTGGTAGCTGAGCTCACTGCCATAGGTTTAGTAGCCCAGCAGTTATCAGGAGTTCCCCTGTTTTATACAGCAATGTTAATAGGTGTAGGGACCTTGATTTATACAGCATATGGTGGACTTAGAGCATCTATGTTCACTGATATGATCTAAATGGTTCTAATAGGGGCCCTATTAATAGTAGTAGTGTGGGGTGTAGGATATTATGGTGGAGGATATGGAGAAATAATAAGACAAACTAGAAGCAGTATTGGGAGTAGTTTCAGGTATCCCCTTCTTTATTGCAAATAAACTATTAATAGCATTTTCATTACCAGTTCTTGTTTCAGTCTTTATATGTGTAATAGGGAATATTGTTATTAATAAAAAATTGATTGACACTATGTCAAATAATATTAAGGAGTGAAAATATGAAAAAAGCTTTAACTATTGCAGGAAGTGATTCTAGTGGAGGAGCAGGAATCCAAGCTGATTTAAAAACCATGACTTCATTAAATGTATTTGGAATGAGTGCAATAACTGCACTTACTGCACAAAACACCATGGGAGTTATAAATATTATGGAAGTAAGCCCAGCGTTTTTAGGAGAACAATTAGATAGTGTTTTCCTAGATATTTTTCCAGATTCGGTTAAGATAGGGATGGTTGCATCAGTTGAACTAATAAAAATAATTGCAGAAAAACTAAAATATTACGGGGCAAAAAATATTGTAATAGATCCTGTGATGATTTCAACTAGCGGTTCTAAACTTTTACAAGATGAGGCTA
>DUQJ01000094.1 GCA_012837865.1 Clostridiales bacterium
TATATAATCATTTATTATTATAGGTTGCATAAAATTGCCTATATAATGTTTTTTAACTACATAACTTTTTAAATTAATATTATTTATATCTTTGTTATCATGGCTTCCTGTGTAATATAAATTATCTTGACTTATTTGTGCAGGAATTATAGCATCTTTAACTAGTAAAATTTCATCTTTACCATCTATTTTATTCTTATTAAAGAAAATTCCATCATTAACATCATAACTTTGATAAAAGATGTGATTACCTCTTAATGATAAATAAGCACCTGGTTTACTACTCATTAATTTAATATCTTTACCATTTAGATTAATTCGGTATATTCCACAATTATTAAAAGGTAAAACAAATGGATGGGCTTGAACTTTATTGTTGCTAACTCTAGTGTAATAGATGTAATCTTTATCAGCATTTATGTATGCAACTTTATCATCAGATATTTTCCGTATATTCGATAAATCAGATGTCATAAGGTATAATTTATTATCATCACTTATATTACTAAAGTAAATTTTATTATCAATTTCACAAACCAATCCGCCATTATATATATTACCTATAGAATTTCCTTCATGATTGATATCATTTAAGTATGTTCTATTATTAGAGTAAATAATTAAAGCGATAAAACCTATAATTGTTATTGAAAGCAATATGATTAATGTCTTTTTTATAATAGACATATGTTACCCCCTTAAATTGAGAAATACTATATATCTGATATTATATAGTGATACGAACAAATATTCAAGGACATAAAATAATCTTAATAAAATAGGTTTGCATAGTATTGATGGTAATAGTATACTTAATAGTGAAAAATAATTTACCTTTTACAGTGGAGGACAATATGAATTTGCAAGATATTCGAAAAAAAATTGATAATATAGATAAAGAATTATTAATATTAATAGAATCTAGAATGAAATTATCAGAAGAGGTTGCTGAATACAAGAAAAAAACAGATAAACCTATATATGATAAAGCTAGAGAAGATGAAAAGATTGAAGCCTTGAAATCATTTACCAAGAATGAGTTTATTAAAGATGTAATTGGTGATATCTTTATTCAAATAATGTCTGCAAGTAGAAGATTGCAATATATCAAACTATATAAGAATTATGATTTGGGATTTGTTAAGAAAAGTTATTCAAAGCCTAAAGTTGTTTTTTACGGAGAAAAAGGATCATATACAGAACAAGCTATGATTGAATACTTTGGCGATGAAATTGAAACATCACGGTGTAATACTTTTGAAGATGTAATGTTATTAGTGAAAAATAAAGATGTGGATTTTGGAGTATTGCCAATTGAAAACTCTTTTACGGGGACTTTATCAGACATTTATGATTTGTTGGCAGATTATAATAACTATATAATAGGAGAGCATGTATTAAAAATTGAACATAATTTATTAGGACTTGAAAATGCTGATTTAGATGATATAAATCTTGTTTACTCGCATAAACAAGGAATTTTACAATGTTCTAAGTTTTTGAATGAAAATAATATACTTGCTATTGAAAGTGGAAGCACATCAGCGAGTGCAAAAAGGGTTTTAGAAGAGAATGATATTTCAAAGGCTGCTATAGCAAGTGAGAGAGCAGCAACACATTTTGGATTAAAAATTATTAAAAGATATATAAATAATGAAATGAGTAATTCCACAAGATTTATTATAATAACTAGTGAAAAAACTTATTTTGAAGAAGCTAATAAAATTAGTCTTTGTTTTGCTTTACCGCATGAGAGTGGTTCTTTATATAATATATTATCTCATTTTATATACAATGGTATTAATATGACCAGAATAGAATCAAGGCCATTTGTTGGTAAACCTTTTGAATATAGGTTTTTTGTTGATATAGAAGGTAAATTAGATGACCCTAAAATTAAGAATGCTTTATTTTGCATCCAGCAGGAGGCACTTGAGATTAAAATACTAGGTGCATTTAAAAGTATAAATAAAGTTAAATAAATGATACTTTCATAGTTTATTCAATAACAAATCACAAATTGAACATAATTAATTGCTAATATTAAGAAAAGTTGAATAATATATATTTTAACTCTTAATATTATTATTGATATAATTTTAAGTTGAAAGGAGACAAAACCATGATGTATGATAATGATGAAAAAAAATTAAAAACAGATATTCCGGAGGCGCAATATGTGGAAGATCTACAATATATTGCAGATGTTCAAGAACCCCAATATATTGAAGGTGTTCAAGAATCTGAATATATTGCAGGTTTTTCAGATGATCCACAAATCCAAAAAACAAAAAGAAAACCCGGCAAATTTATAAAAACAATAATGTTCATTATGTCGGCAGTTATCTTTGGTATTATTGCAGGAGCATCTTTTCAAGGATATAATTATTTTACAGGTGTAGAGAAATCCGATAATTATAAGGATGATGTTTCCGCAGAAACAATTGTATCTAAAAATGAACAAGTAAAAGATGTAATTAGTATTGGAGAAGTAAATGATGAAATAATAGCCTATGATGTATCTGATGTTGTAGAAAATGTTATACCATCTATTGTAGCTATTAATGCAAAAGCTGTTAAAACAGAATATGACTTTTTTGGAAGGCCTTATTCGGAATCAGTTAAAGGTAGTGGTTCAGGGATTATAATTGGACAAAATGGTTCTGAATTATTAATTGTAACAAATAATCATGTAGTTGATGGAGCTGAGGAAGTTGAAATAATTTTTGTTGATGATGTAACAGCAACTGCAGTTGTAAAAGGATCAGAAAGCAGATCAGACCTTGCAGTTTTATCAGTTCCTTTAAAAGATTTAACAAATGAGACTAAAGAAATTATTAAAATAGCTAAGCTTGGTGATTCTAAAGAGCTTAAATTAGGAGAATTAGCTATAGCGATAGGAAATGCACTTGGATATGGTCAATCTGTTACAGTAGGATATATAAGTGCTTTAGACAGAAAAGTTAATGTAGAGGGATTAGATTTTGCATTAGTACAAACTGATGCTGCAATTAACCCTGGTAATAGTGGAGGAGCTTTACTTAATTCCAAAGGAGAATTAATTGGCATCAATTCTGTGAAATATGCTTCCTCTAATGTAGAGGGAATGGGATTTGCAATACCTATTTCCGATGCTATTCCTGTTATAAATGAACTAATGGATAGAGAGACATTAGATGAAAAGGATCAAGCATTTCTAGGAATTATTTTAACATCTGCTAGAAATGTAACTGAAGCAGATGCAAAACGCTTTTCTATGCCTATAGGAATCTATATAAATGAAGTTGTTAAAGATTCTCCTGCTGATAAGGCGGGATTAAAACAAGGAGATATTATTATTGGGTTTAATCAAAAGTCAGTAGAAACAATAGATGATTTAATTAATATTCTTTCCTATACACGCGCGGGTGAAGAAATTAATTTAATAACTAATGTACTTGATAATGGAGAATATATAGAAAAGGTGTTAAAGGTTAGATTAAGTAATAGACCATTGAGTTGATCAATAAGTAAAAATAAATAATAATTAAATATAAAACTATGTTTAGAGGAAATCTTTTAAGAAAATTTAAAAGATTACCTCTTTTTGGTGCGCCCAGCATGGGCGCAATCTAACGGGTGAAAGTCATTACTATATTGATGGCACTGTACTCGATAGTGGAGTTATTCCAGTTCTTAAGGTAGATACAGAGTCAAATAAATATTATCGTGTTACAGAATCAGGTGATTGGTTGATTCTACCTTATGATGAAGAAAATTAATATATAAAGCCATGAATTCTTAAGATTGAAAAAAATAAAGAATAAACTACTATGAAAAGATTGTAAAACATATAAAGAAAGTATACAATGTAGAGGAAGGATTTGGAAGTAATAAGATTTCTATTAATGAAACATTAACTTATTTTTTAGATAAAGAAATGTGGTATGTAAACTAGATTGGAGGTATTTATGAAAAAATTATTAATATTCTTTTGTTGTTTAATAATCTCAACAAATATTATGGGATGCAATAGAATGAACGCTGAAAGTGAAGATAATAATAATAATAATGAAAGTTCTACTGATAAAAACAACTCATCAGAGGAATCGGAAATTGATATTAATAATTTATTTTCAAATATTCAAGAAATAGAATCCGTAAAAACTATGCGTATTGATATTCAGTATACTTTAAAAACATTTGAGCAAATTAATGGACTTATGAAACAGCTTGAGAATATAGAATATTCTGAATATGATACTGAAAAATCAAAAGATGAAGTTGCTCCTAGAGGAGAATCTACAGGATCAATAACAAATGGAATCACACTTGTATTTTATTATAAAAATGGATCGAGGAAAAGACTCGAATTTTCATCTGAAGAAGATGGAGAATTCATGGAATATGTTGAGGTAACGTATGAACCATTTAAGGAGAAAAGCCGAATATATACAACGGATGAAGAAGTCTGGGCTGATCTTTTGGTAACTATGGAAAAAGGGCAAAAGATTGATTTAAATGAGAAATAATTAATAGATTCCCAGGTAGTAGAAAAAGAAATTGTGACAACAAGTTTGATAGATTACAATTCAAAAGATGATGAATTACTATATATAAGTAAATTAAAGGAGGAATAATTAATGTTAGAGTATAAAGTTATTGATGCAAAAAATAGTGCGGAAGCAGAAAAGGTCATGAACACTATGGCTGCAAAAGGTTGGGAAGTTGTTGATGTAACATATTGGCAAAAAATGGCGTATCGATTAGTTATCACATTTAAAAAGAATAATTAAAAAACTTGCTAAACTTCTGCAAAGCAATCATTTATATAGAATAAATAAATTTGATATTCCATATATGAGACGATAATATATTTAAGAGGAGAATTTGATAATTGGATCTATGTCATTACCTTGGACACAAACAGTTGAAATAATTTATGCTACTCTTAATGCCTCATACTCTTTTTGCTGTGGAGACATATAATTAATAGTATCTTTGTAGGTGATACCAAAAATGAAGTCTTAAATGATATTATTTCTATACTAGTAATGGAAGTCTGCCAGCATGGGCCTTGATGGTATAGAATATAATTACATCATCACTTATAGAAAAATGTCCACTAACATTACAATCACAAAACCTCACCGGACGCCATATATTAATAAGAGTAATATTATTATTCTGGGAGGGTTTAATGAAAAGAAAGCTTATAACTATACTTATTTTAATTACAATGACAGCCACCTTATTGGCTGGATGTAAAAGAAAAGATAAATTAGTTGAAATCACACTTAATGAAGTAGCCCATTCTATTTTCTATGCTCCTATGTATGTAGCATTTGAAAAAGGATATTTTGAAGAAGAAGGATTAAATGTAAAACTAGTAAATGGTCTTGGAGCGGATAAAACTATGACTGCAGTTATTTCTGGGGATTGTCAAATAGGTTTTATGGGTTCGGAGGCAAGTGTCTATGTGTATAATGAGGGAGCAGAAGATTATGTTGTTAATTTTGCTCAATTAACACAAAGAGCTGGTAATTTCCTTGTATCAAGAGATATGAATGAAGAATTTAAATGGGATAATGTTAAAGGTAAAACAGTTGTAGGTGGAAGAGCAGGCGGAATGCCACAGATGGTTTTTGAATATATCTTAAAGAAAAATGGAATAGATATTGAAAAAGATCTAGAAATTATTCAAAATATTGATTTTGGATTAACTGCTCAAGCATTTGCTGCAGATATAGGAGATTATACAGTTGAATTCGAACCAGCTGCAACAGCATTAGAAATTGAAGGCGCAGGGAAAGTAGTTGCATCTTTAGGTATTGAAAGTGGAATGGTTCCATATACAGCTTTCTCTGCTAAAAAATCATATATAGATAAGAATCCTGAGAATATTCAAAAGTTTACAAATGCAATACAAAAAGGGTTGGAATTTGTAGTTACACATAATCCAGAAGAGATTGCAGATGTAATAGCTCCACAGTTTAAAGAAACAGATAAAGAAACTTTAATTAAGATAACTACAAGATATTACGAACAAGATACATGGAAAGATAATTTGATTTTTGAAGAAGAAAGTTTAGATTTATTAGAAAACATCTTAGATGATGCTGGTGAACTTTCTAAGCGTGTTCCATATTCGGATGTAATAAATACTGATTTTGCTACAAAAGCAAAAGAGAAAAAATAAATATTAAAAGGCTGTTGCATAATTACACAACAGCCTTTTATAATTTTATTCTTCAGTTAATTCATCTGATTCATCTAAACCCTCTAGTTCATCAAAATCATCAAAGTCATCAAAATCGTCAAAATCATCAAAGTCGTCTAGATAGTCAGGCGTCATATATCTATATACTGCATAAGCTATTGCAGCGATTGCAGTAATTCCACCAACTATAGCTAGTACCCATATAAATACACATTTTTCCTCTTTAACAGGCTCTTTCTTTTTTTGAATAAAATCACCAAGTTTAATAGCATCTAATAGTTCTTCAATTTTATTATTCATAGTCATTCATCCTTTCTTTACTTTATTGTTCCAAATTAATTATATCATATACATTACTATATACTATATCTTATCAAATAATTATGAAAATGTCGATATTATTCAATTTTTTTTAGTTTTGCAAAAGAACTAATAAGTTTTTTTACACCGAATTTTTTGAATTCGACTGTTATTTCATAGTCTTTCCCACCTTTGGTAATATCAATCACTAAACCTTCACCAAATTTAATGTGTTTTACAGTATCACCAGTTTCATAGTCTAATGCAAGTAAATTATTACCACCGATATTTTTTGAAAGAGTAGAAAAAGGTTTAGCAGTAAAACTGGTATTAATACCAAAACTATTTTTTTTGTTAAAACTTTCAACTTTATTATTAGGCAGTTCTGATTTCAAAAGGTGTCTTGGGATTTCATAAACAAACCTTGATGGTTTATTATATTGCATTTCACCTCTTAACATTCTTTGCCTTGCTGCAGATAATGATAAAGTTGTTTTGGCACGGGTGATTCCTACATAGCATAATCTTCTTTCTTCTTCTAGTTCTTCTTTAGGATTATCAGCATTTTTTATCATATAACTTGGAAAGATGCCTTCTTCCATGCCACAAAGATAAACATGTGGAAACTCTAACCCTTTGGAGCTGTGCAATGTCATAAGTACAACATAATCTGCAGTATCATCCAGATTATCAATAGCTGATATAAGTGCAACTTCTTCTAGAAAACCACTTAGAGTTGGCTGTTCCGCATTTTGTTCATAATATGTCATAGTATTAATTAATTCATTAATATTATTTATACGCTCTAGTGCTTCATCACTTCCTTCTGTTTCAAGTTCTTTTAGATAGCCTGTGCCATCTAGGATATCATCTATAATATCACTTAAAGAAAAAGATTCTGATTGTAGATTGTTTTTTAAACCTTCTATTAAACTAATAAAAGGAACAATTCTTGATGATGTTCTTTCTAATCCTGGGACATATTCAGCATTCTTAAGTGCTTCATAAAAACTTATTTCATTATTAATTGAATAGGTTTCAACACGTTCGCTAGTAGTAAGCCCTATGCCTCTTCTTGGTACATTTAGAATTCTTTTTACGGCTATGTCATCTAAGCCATTATCAATTGTTTTAAGATAGGCAATAATATCTTTGATTTCCTTACGAGCATAAAAGTTTACTCCACCAATAATTTTATATGGAATGTTTTTTCTGACAAGCCTGTCCTCAATTACTCGTGATTGCGCATTAGTCCTATAAAGGATAGCAAAATCACTTAGCTTTGCATCACCTTTTTGATATGAAGTTTGAATACTATCAGCAATAGACTCCGCTTCTTCTAAGTCATTAGAATAAACTGTAAAGTTAAGTGGCTCACCTTCATCATTGTCAGTCCAAAGCGATTTAACTTTTCTAGTAGTATTATTTAGTATCACTTCATTTGCAGCATTAAGAATGTTTTTAGTTGAACGATAATTTTGTTCTAATTTAATTACCTTTGTATTACGATAAGCTTTTTCGAAATTTAAAATATTATGAATATTAGCTCCGCGGAATTTATAAATTGATTGATCATCATCACCAACTACTGATAAATTATTTTCTTTAACTCCATCTCGATTAATGCCAGATGAAAGCAAATATATAAGTTGAAATTGTGCAGTATTAGTATCTTGATATTCATCAACCATTATGTATTTAAATCTATTTTGGAAATAAGCAAGAGCCTCATCATTAGTCTTAAATAGATCTATAGTTTTAAATATTAAATCATCAAAATCTAAAGCATTGTTTGATTTTAATCGTTTTTGATACTCAGTGTATGCTTTAGAATATATCTTAGCAGAATAATCATTTCCGCTGTCTTTGGCGAATTCAACTGAATTAATCAATTCATTTTTTGCATTAGATATTACTGATAAAATAGATTTTTCTTTATAAGCTTTAGTATCAATATTTAAATACTTACAAACATCTCTCATTAATGTTTTTTGGTCATCAGCATCATATATTGTAAAGTTTTTGCTATATCCAATTGATTCAATATATCTACGCAATATTCTTACGCAGGTAGAATGGAATGTACTAACCCAAACATCTTCAGCACCATATCCAATAAGACTATCAACACGCTCACGCATTTCCTTAGCTGCTTTATTAGTAAATGTAATGGCAAGAATATTCCATGGGTTTACATTTCGCTCTTCTATAAGATAAGCTATTCTGTGAGTGAGAACTCTTGTTTTACCAGAACCAGCACCCGCAAGAATTAGTAGTGGTCCTTTGTCATGTAGAACAGCTTCTTTTTGTTGGGGATTAAGACTATCATAAATACTCATTTTAATTACCTCTTTATAAAATATTTTTGCTCACAATGTTATTAGCAAACATATGTTTATTATAGCATTTAAATCGCTTCTCTTCAAGCAGAAATAAGATGTTTCCTAGATGTTGGATGTAATCTTATTTGTTTTGACATATAGTAATCAATACTATATAATATATAAAGAGGTGATTGCGTGGAAAATAATAAAGAAAAGTATATTAAAGGGTTGATAGATGAGCTGAAGAACATCAAGTATATTATGCCACAAGATATACCTAATATAGACTTATATATGGACCAAGTAACTACATTTATGGATGAAAAATTAAAATCATCTAAGAGATATAGTGAAGATAAACTTTTGACGAAAACAATGATAAATAATTATACGAAAAATGAATTATTGCCTCCACCGAATAAAAAGAAATATTCTAAGGAACATTTATTTTTACTAATATTTATTTATTATTTTAAAACTATTTTATCAATAAATGATATTAAAGCTTTATTTGAACCATTAGTAGAGAAATATTTTGATGATAATCCGGTAGTTAATTTAGAGGAAATATATACTGAGATATTTGTGCTAGAGCAGGAACAGGTCGATTCATTGACTAAGGATTTAATAAGAAAGATGTTAAAAGCAAAGGAATCATTTTCAACAGTTGAAAATGAAGAGGACAAAGACTTTCTATCAATGTTTTCATTTATATGTATGTTATCATTTGATATATATATGAAGAAGCAAATACTTGAGAAAATGATAGATAATTTGATTAAACCCGAAAAGAATGATACAGGGAAGAAAGATACGCCGAAGAAAGATGCGTCTAAAAAGGATACAAGTAAGAAAGAAAATGAAACAAAAAAATAATATATAGCAATATAAAGGAAGGCAAAAAATTGCCTTCCTTTATATTATTATATTCTGATTAATCTAGCTATATTATTCGTTTTTATTAATACGGTCAAAAACCATATCATAGCCATCATTTCCATAATTAAGAGAACGATTTACACGACTGATTGTAGCAGTTGAAGCGCCAGTCTTTTCAGCTATTTCAAGATATGTATTAGCTTCGCGTAGCATTTTAGCAACTTCTAATCTCTGTGATAATGATAACAACTCATTTACAGTACATATATCTTCAAAGAAAATATAACATTCTTCTGTATCTTTAAGACTTAAGATTGATTTAAATAAAAGATCCATTGCAGGTATTCTAATTTTTTTACTCACAAGAATACTCCTTTCATTATACGAATAGTAGACAAACTTATTTTAACATTATGTAGTAGTAAAGTAAAGAGCTAAAGTGTTTATTGACAATATCAAAAGTATAAATAAGTACTTATATTGTTTAAATCAAAATTTTATGATAATATTGATTAACAAAGGATATAGACTTGATTTTTGAAAGGAGATAGTAAATTGAAGACAGGTAAAGAGTTAATTACGAATATTAATAATACAATTATAAATAAAGCAAGTGTTGGTTTTTGGTGGATTGGGCAAATGGGATATGCAATAAAACTAGGTGATAAAATCATTTATATAGATGCATACCTTCGTGAAAATCCAAGACGTACAATACCACCACTATTTAAACCACAAGATGTAAATAATGCAGATATAATAATGGGCACGCATGATCATAGTGATCATATTGATAGGGAAGTTTGGGGTGATCTATCTATAAGCTCGCCAGGCGCCAAGTTCCTTGTTCCAAATTTAGTTCTTGACTCAGTATCTAAAGACTTAGAGATTCCTTACGATAGATTAATTGGTATGGATGATGGAATCAGTGTTGAAATTGATGGAATTAAGGTAAGAGCTATAGCATCTGCACATGAATTATTGCATCAAGATGAAGAAACTGGTCAGTATCCATTTTTGGGATATATTATTGAAGCTAATGGAGTAAAAATATATCATGCTGGAGATACTTGTATATATCCAGGATATTTTGAGAAGATAAAAGCATTAGGACCATTTGATATTATTTTTCTTCCTATTAACGGTAGAGATGCAGTTAGATATAAAAGAAATACAATTGGAAATATGACTTATCAAGAAGCAGTAGATTTGGCTGGGTATTTAAAACCAGGCTTAGTGGTTCCAGGGCATTATGAGATGTTTGAACAAAATAGTGAAGA
>DUQJ01000095.1 GCA_012837865.1 Clostridiales bacterium
CTACTTTCAGCTGCTTGTAAATTCTCAGCAGAGTTATCTAGGTTTTTAATTGTATGCTCTAATCTATTTTGCCATGCACCTAAATTTGCTCTTTGAGTAGAAACTTTTGTAATAGCATCATCAATAGAAGTGATTGCTAAGTTAGCATTGTCATGATCTGAAACATCTAAGCTATCAATACCAAGCCCTGTTGAAGACATATCCCCAATGGAGATTGCCATAGATTGCCCTGCATCTGCTCCAATTTGAAAAGTTGCGCCTTCGCTGTTTCCAGTTGTAACAGTTAGGCCATCAAAAGCAGTTCCGCCGGCGTTGTAATTTTCATCAGTTTTAATTTTAACTCCTAAAGAGTCAAAGTTTAAAGTTCCACCAGCAACTACATTGGTTTTATCAATTGTTTGAGAGTTCCCATCAGCGTCTGTTAAAGAGATTGTTCCTGCAGCTTCAGCAACTGTATAAGTAGCGTTAGCCTTTCCCCCAGTAACATCAATACTTGAAACATTGTCAAGTCCAGCGATTGTCCCATCTAATGTTCCGCCGCTCCTGGTTACCCCTAAAGATCCCCCTAATAATGTTTTCCCATTAAACTTAGTATCTGTACTAATTCTATCAATTTCCTCAGTTAACTGACTTATTTCTGTATTAATGGCTGTTTGGTCTTCTGGTTGAAGTGTTCCGTTTGAAGCTTGTACAGATAATTCTCTCATTCTTTGTAAAATTGCCTGGGATTCCTGAAGGGCTCCCTCAGCAGTTTGAATCATAGATATTCCATCTTGAGAGTTTTTAGAGGCTTGATTAAGCCCTCTTATTTGTGCCCTCATTTTTTCTGAAATTGATAATCCAGCAGCGTCGTCTCCGGCACGATTAATTCTTGAACCTGAAGATAGTTTTTCCATTGACTTTGCTGAACCACTGTTTGCAACACCTAGTTGTCTGTGAGTATTCATTGCCATCATGTTATTATTTATTCTCATAATTGTTTCCTCCTTGGGGTTTTATGTTGGCATCCTTGCCAACCTATATTTTGAAGATATCTTTTTGATATCTACTCAATTAACCCAATAATAAATATATTGATGTTAATTGTAGTTATTAATATCGCTAATTGTCTAATTACATAAATAACGACATCTAAATAACAAAAAAAGAACCCACAATGTGTGGATTCTAAGGAAGTATCTGATTAACGCAATATAGTCGACTTGAGCACTTTACAAAAAATTACATTCAATTTTGAATTATCAATTAAATCTTTATTAATTAATATTTGAAGTTCATCTAGTCTAGAATTCAAATTAATCTTCATATCATCTTCTATTAAGTAGTTTACTAAGTTCCGAGCCATATCTAATAATTCTTATTTTTTTTTGTTCAGCAAATTTAACAGCATTTGCAGCCTCAATATGGTCTTCATTTTTAATTTCTTTATTGTATATTTCTAATGCCTGTGGATAATTAGCTTTAATCCATGTACGATTAATTTGAGGATTATCTTTAGCCTCTATAAAATCATCAGATGTTAGGAAGTAATCTTCTTGTCTTTTTTCTGATATAGAGTCTCCCCAGGTGGCATCTACATGATACCATTGGTTATCAATTTCAACCAGATTCCAAGAATGACCATCACTATCAACTTTACCTCTTATTATTTTATTATTATAACCAGCACTAGTCATCATTTTAGAGAAAAGCATTGAGTAACCTTCGCATACAACAGGATTACCTTGCAAACCTAATAGAATATTTCTTTCATTTAATTTATCTTGAGCGGTATCTCCAGTATTCGCGTATCCATAACTAAGTTTATCAATAACAAAATTGTAGATAATTTTAACTTTTTCATAATCAGACATAGAAGAATCAATATTATTACTTAAGAAATTGTCTATAATAGTTTGAGATTGTTGCATATCTTGAAATGAATTTTTATATGTTATATTATATTCTCCTGAAGTTAATTTATAATCAACATTATTTTTTACAGTTCCAATTGTTTTAAAATGAATTCCTCTAACATTATTTTCTTCAAGTGTTCCAAGCATATCATCTGCAACTTCATTATACATTGTTTGCACTAAATCTTTTACTTCTTGGAATGATTTATATGTTTTATCGCTTTTATAATTTATAACAATAGATTCATCTTGTTTAAGCATATCTTCCATAATTGCATTTTTATAACTATTCCAATCATTAACATTGTGTTCTCCAGCAAAAGTTGTAGAAGACATGATTAAACTTGTTGCAAGAGTGATAGTAAAATTTCTAATGGTTCTTTTTTTTACTTGATGCATAGTGTTATTTATTGATTTCATAATTTCCTGTAGCTTTTTGATAACTATCTCTTTTCCAAATTTATTTATACTCATATTATAACCTCCTATTTAATTTACATCATGTATGAATACATTATAACACATTTTCTTAAGTCTGTCAAAATTATTTTTTATTAAAATTATATTTAATAATCATTTATATATACATTATAACATGTGATACAGTAAATGTCAACATGTATTTATGTAAATATCAAACTTTATAATCAACATGCATTAAATTAAGTGTTAATTAATTTAAAGAGGTTGTTAATCTATTGAACATGCCGCCATAACCCACAAGATAAATATCATATAAAGGTGTTATTTTTTATTTTAAGTTATTTATTCGTAATAAAATGTACAAATTAATGATGGCGGAGGATTTGTGCCTTTTGATAGACTCAATTGTTAAATAAGTTAATTTAATGACATTATGCTTAATTATGTTTGACAGATTGTCAATTGTGTGTTATAATATAATTACCAAATCAAATAAGGGGGTATTCAAATGATAAGATCTACACAAAGAAAAGCAAAAAAAGAATTTCAATTTTCTTCAGCAATGATGACCTACGTTGATAAAACAATAAGGATTCAATATGATGACAAGGAGTTTACAGGAAGAGTAGATGACATATATTATGATGGTCCACATAATAGTGGATTGATAATGGAAAACAAAGAAGGCGTGTGGAAACATATAAAATTATACAGATTGCAAAAATTACAAATTATTCAATAAGTAAAGGGGAAAAGAGGCCCACATAGGCCTCTTTTTTTTGTGTTTACATCTCTTTTATATTTGACTCAATGTAGTTTATTTCATCATCAGATAACTTATACTTCTCATATAATTTCTCGTCTGTCCAAATCTTACTAAAGTCCTGCAAAGGTATCAATGCGAACGTTCCTCTTGTTACACTTAATGAATGTCTATTATAATATAACAGTGCTCTAAAAAATTTAGTTTTAATATATGTCAAACAATTCTTCATCTCTTTCTCAGTGTCAAAGTCACCAATCTTTAAAAAAGTCTCCGTACATACATAGCCCGGATGACCTAAGATGACTTTGGGTATCACAGTCGACCTGTAATTGTAAGCTTTAGAAAAGAACAGCTTATATTTTTCAACGCTTTCATGGGATCGGGGTAGGTCGTCTGGGCGTATGTAGCTTATGTCCCTTCTGTAACCTTGACCTGATACATGATGTACTGCAACTAATCCTTTCGTGTATTTATCATAAGTTTCAATGTGTGAATATTTATCAGAGCTAAAAAAATTTGTGCCCAGCCCAAAAGGTTTTCTTGGGGAAACTATGCTATCAAAGAATATGTTTTTGCTGGCTGTGACTTTTTCAATTATGCTAAGTTGTCTTGAGTCTCTAACAACATTATCAGTTACTGTGTTGTTGAGAAATCTAGTTGACTTATCCACTTCACCACTAATTGCATGATAAGTATAGTTTACTTCACCCTCATGATTTATGTTCCATAAAAAATAACACACTCCTCCTGAGATTTTGACTGATGGAAATATTTCAATGCTATCTTGGAAGTCTATTAGGTGGCTTATTCTTGTGTCATTCATCATTCTCACTCTAAACTCAGCAAGACCTTTTCCGCCTTTCATCCATTTAGAAGGAATAATCATAATCATATTAGTTGGTCTCAAGTCAATAGATAAATCAATGAATTTATGATAAATAGGAGTTGCACTACTTTTGTTATCTCCTTCATCCATGACTTGATAAGGTGGATTTCCTATAATAACGTCAAATTTCATTTGTTGACTCCTTTATATATTTTTTATAATCTTTCAGTTTATGTTCATTAATGGGTTTCAACTTTTATTCTGCAATATAAACTACACCTAAATTTAAAATTTAGTTTGATTTACCTTATTTTACTTAATTGTGGTAATATGTCAATATCATCTAATGAAGGTTCACCTCACCTATTGTCTTCATTCCCGAGAATGAAACACTTGAGGTCGACGACCTCTTTACCAAAGACTGTTAAAATTTCTATTGTAATTATTTTGATTCTAAGTATATAAATTTATTTTACCATTATATAATGATGACATCTATTAAACATTAATTTTAAAACTATCGTCTAAGATAAAACTTTATAATAAAATCAGAATAACTGTTGACAACTAATTTGCTGTGTATTACAATATATGTATAAGGAATAAACAAATCACACAAATCAAATTAATGGAGATTATAAATATGATTAAACTTTATGTAGCAAATTTAGGGAAATACAATGAAGGTGAACTTGTAGGAGCTTGGTTAAACTTACCATTAACATATGATGAAGATGATTTTAAACAAGAATTCCAAGAATTCCTTGAGAACAGGGTCGGCATAAATGAAGAATATGAGGAATTTGCTATCCACGATTACGAAGTAGATTTTGATATGGGAATTGGGGAATATGAAAATATTGCTAATTTGAATGAATTGGCCATTAAAATTGAAAACATATCGCAAGATGATATGAATGTCTTTAAGGCACTTGTTGAGGCAGAAAATGTAGATACAGCAATTGACTTAATAGAAAGTGGAAATTTCACATTTTATGACAACATAAATACACATAGTGAATTAGGTTATTATATAGTCGAGGAAGGATTATTTGGTATGGAAATACCAAATGAATTAGAAAACTATATAGATTATAAAGCAATAGGTCGTGATTGGGCAATGAATATGAGCGAAACAAGTTATGGTTACATTCAAATTTATTAAACATTAACTAGATAAGTACAAATTGCAATAAAAAGAGAACCTATTAATTAGGTTCTCTTTTTATTTAGCTTTTTTGTTGAGCTGAATGTAAAACCACTAGCAATTTAGTATAGCCGGCAGTTCACTCTATTGAGTTTGAATGGTGTCTTCTTGCTCACTGCTGATAAAAGGACATCAAGTGAATGACGTCCTTTTATTAGTTGCATATTTAAAGGGTTAGCCTAGTTGTCTAGTGATTCCTTGTATTCTTTAGGCCAGTTACGTAAAAGCATGTTTTGAGTGTAGTCACCTAATTCAGTTGCTTCAGTGTCTCTAAGAGAGTCGTCAAAATAGATTCTTTGTCCATTTATTTCTACTCTGCTTTTATTTTCCTTGTCTAGAGTTTCTTTAGCAAAATTGCTTATTTTTGCTGACAGTTCATCACTAGGAGCACAACCTTTACCAAATGTGAGACTGTTAACCTCTACAACTTCGTTAGGGAAGTTTTCTCTTAAATAAGGAATTGTTTCATTTTTTCTGAATTGATAAAACTCATCTTCCTCATAGTCAGAAGGTTGACCTCTAAGTGCCCATCTGTTGATGTGTTCAGCAACGTCATCTTCTTTAATCATACTTATATATTTACTTTTTTCATTGAAAACCTTATCTGAAATTTCTTTTGGCAGCACCTCTTCTACTTTTTCCCTTGAGACGTGAGTGGACTCTTGAATGTCAAGCAATATAGCACCAGATTGAGTATAAAATCCTGAATCATCATAAACATCTGGGAATACTTCAGCAAACTTATTAGGGTCTGTAGTGTGAGTAATTGTTTTAGAATCACTTGAGCTTATCCCAGGCAACATTCCATGCTTCTCAGCGTTAACTTTGTCTACGTACTCTTGGGCCGCCTCTTGGTTCGGAAAGTGTTGGTCATCGCCACCCAATGGACAATTACCTTTTGTTGCTTTACATGGAGCTGGTACACCATGTTTATTAATATGAAATTTTGACATATAATCTCCTCCTTTGGGTTATCACCCTTTATATATTTTATAACTGCATTACTTACATTGCAGTCATATAATCAATATCAAATTAAATCATATCTAGTAGTTTCATTTACTTTCATTCTGGTTTAACCAATTAATATAGACCTCCTGTAGAAAAATAAAAAAGATTGCTTAAGTAACTAAGCAATCTTCTAATTGATTTATAATTCTAAAGCCTCCATTTATTTTCATCAAATACTTTAGTGTCTTTATCAAACTCATAGCTTGGTACACGTTCACCCACTTTGTCAGCCAAGGCTTTCTTATATTGTTCGGCTATTATTTCTTCTTCCTCAAGGCTGTAGTCACCATGTTGAACCTTATTTTCAAAGTCAGTTGCGTATTCAATTGCTAAATCTTGTGTATAATGATACATTTGCTCATGTCTTATAATGTCTGCTCTCCATATTTCAGAAGGTGTATTTCCTCCTAATCTTGGTTCTTCATGCAACTCCATATATCCACTGTAACTGTCTGACCCATAAGCTTCATCCAAGTCGTCTTGAGTTGGCTCAAAATTTGGATCGTCAAATTTAGAATGTAAGAAATAATCCTCTTCTAATACTTTCTCTAACCTATCTAGATTACCATATAAGTTAAATGGAAAATCTTGCAATGGATATTCTTTTTCACTATCATATCTATCCAACTTTTTGTTTCTTAAGTGATCGAACATTCTTTTGACATTAACTACTGGATTATGTTCTTGCAGTGTAATATATCCTCCCTGCCCAATTTCATACAATGTGTCAATATCTTCTGTAGCATCGAATGCACTGCTTCCTAAGAATTCTGGTTCTTTAACCTTATTCTTTCTTTTGTCAATCAAGCTAACTAAATGTTTTCCTTTTTTTTCAATTTCCTCTTTAGATCTAGTCTTCATTTCTGGCATAATGCCATATTCTTTTTCATTTTTTTTATCAATGGAATCCTGGGCTTCCTCTTGAGTGTTATAATGTGAACTTTCTCCGCCATAGGGACAATTGCCTTTTGTAGCTTTACAAGGGGCTGGCACCCCGTGCTTATTAATGTGAAACTTTGCCATATTGTCAACCTCCTTAATAATTTAGTATCAACAATGAATATCAATATTGGTTTCTTCTTTAGATTATCTATTACATCTTCTACATCTTTTAATGCATCGTCAACTTATTTTTGAGTTGAATATTCGTAATCGTCAGGTTTTAGCCCTTCAGCCTTTTTCTTTTTTA
>DUQJ01000096.1 GCA_012837865.1 Clostridiales bacterium
AATAACATCTATAGTATTGATATTTATTTATATTGATATTTATATTATAAAGAATTGTAACTAAATAACCAACCAATATAGTACATTCTCATATAGGTTATTTAATCATTAGGTAGGGGTATGTAGAATTTTATATACCCCTCTTGCAGACCAGGCTATTAAATACTTTGGGACGGGTACGCGTGTACGGTGAAAAATATTTGATAAATTAATGAACAATCTGTCACTCGTCATAATTAAAAATGATTGGTGAACAGCTTCCAACTATTCATCCCTACAATTTGAAGTTCAACATCTACATAAAAAGGCCCATTAATAAGGTTGAATAAATATGAACCACTTATAAACTGAAATTAATGTTGACGACCACTCAAATCAATACTTGACTTCAAATAGGTTTCTAAATTAGTTCTTAGTGAATTGATTTCAGAAGCCTTATTTTTTTCTCGGATAATTGTTTTGTAAGTTTCTCCATTTTAGTTGAAATAGTCAAAAGGTTCTTTTGTAATTCTGGAACTGAAGCAAGTAGTTCATCAGTTACAATAGGCTTCGCTAGAGTTGTATCTGTCAACCCAAAACTGTACCACCTAATAAAAAAAATTAATTAGGTGATTCCAGCCACTCTTTTGTTTCTTTTTATCCTATAAGAATCACCATTCATATTTATTACATAATATTTATGGGTCAACCTATCTATTAATGCTGCTGTCAAAACAGCATCATTAAATATTTCAATCCATCGATCAAAGGATAACTTTGTAATAATAATGGTAGATTTCCTTTCTGCCGTAGCGAAAGAAACGTAAATAGCAACTCACTCCCTTTCTTATCAAATGAGATATATCATAAACCATCTGCAATAATTAAATCATATTTTTCAAATTTTTTTTCGAAAGTATATAGCTTTTTATCACTTTTAGATTCTTTCAGTTAATCGATATGAGATATGAGAAAAAAAGTACAATACTAACTACTAATATAAGCTTTAATAACTGGGACGAAATATTTTATGATGCAGTGATTGCTAGTGCCATTTTAGATAGAATATTACATCATGCACATGTAGTTACGATAAGTGGAAAATCATATAGGCTAAAGGATCATTTTAAAGAAGACAAGGATTAAAAGCATACATTCTTAAATGATCAAAAACATACATTATTAACTTGACATTTATAGATAGAACAGCAAAAAAATTAATATTTAACAAAAGTTTTAGAGCTATAAAGTATATTTATCTGTTTAGATGTTTTTATGCTTTTTTATATTAGGAATAAACAAAATTAAAAATTAAATTAATAAGTAAAGAACTAGACTTAATTATTAAGTCAATTTGATTTTAAAGGTTTAGTTAACGTGTAGAATTAATTTTGAAAAGTCAGGGGATTAAAATATTTAAAAAATACTACTGCATAAAACAGCACGATATCACAGACTGTGGTGCAGCATGTCTTGCAACTATAAGCAAACAGCATGGCTACAAAACATCTATAACAAAGATACGTGAAGTTGCAGGAACGGATAAGCAAGGAGGTGCCTTACTTCACTATGTTGTAATACATAAAATAACGAAGAAACAATTAATAATAGCTGAACCAGCAGTTGGGATGGTGAAGTTTAAACCAGAAGAGTTTTTTGGGGAAGTAAAAGAAAACGACAATATCCCACCAAAATATCAATGGTCAGGAGTTCTTATACTATTAGCTCCAACAACATCATTTACCAAAGGTGATGAAACAAAAGGATTATTCCAAAGATTTTTTCATCTATTACTACCTCAAAGGAAATTATTAATAAATGTTTTTATAGCATCTTTAATATACACTCTGCTTGGTATAATAGGTGCGTTTTATTTCAAAGTATTGCTTGATGAGGTACTGCCACTAGGGCTTAAAAAGACATTGCATATATTATCAATAGGTGTTATTTTACTTAATCTATTTAAATTATTATTAAATGCAATTCGTTCCCATCTTTTATTATACTTAAGTCAAAAACTAGATATAGCACTTTTATTAGGTTATTACAGACATATATTAGAGCTTCCAATGAGTTTCTTTGGAACGAGGAAAGTAGGAGAAATAGTATCTAGATTTAATGATGCTTCTAATGTAAGAGATGCAATATCAGGTGCAACATTAACTATAATGATTGATACGTTAATGGTATTTGTAGGAGGTTGGATACTATATTCACAAAATGCATATATGTTTGTGGTAACACTGATAATAGTTATATTTTATTTAATTATTGTGTGGTCATTTAATAAATGGTATAACAAATTAAATAGAGAACAAATGGAAGATAATGCTCAACTAACATCATACTTGGTAGAATCATTAAATGGTATTCAAACTGTAAAAGCATATAATGCTGAAAGAAAAGCAAATCAAGAAACTGAAACAAAATTTATTAAACTATTAAAAAGTATATTTAAAATAAGCTGGGTGAGTAATTTGCAAGGCTCTCTAAAAGGGTTTGTTGAGTTAACAGGAGGGATTGTTATCCTTTGGGTTGGTGGATATAACGTAATAAAAGGGAATATGACTATCGGACAACTTATTGCCTTTAACTCGTTGTTAGCATATTTTTTAGATCCAGTGAAGAATATTATTAACTTACAACCTATGATGCAAACCGCAATTGTAGCTGCGGATAGGCTTGGAGAAATTTTAGACTTAGAACCTGAAAAAACTGAAAACGAAAATAAGAAATTAGACCTTCAAAGTTTGAAGGGAGATATTCATATAAAAGATGTATCGTTTAGATACGGGACAAGAAAACTAGTATTAGAAGATATAAATATGTACATAAAACAAGGACAGAAAGTTGCATTTGTAGGAGAGAGTGGATCGGGTAAAACAACTTTAGCTAAATTATTACTTAATTTATATCAGACGGAACAAGGAGATATACTTATCAATGATAATAATATAAAGGATATGCTGATCTATTTCAAATTGAACATCCATTTGGACTGCATAAACCTCGTGGCTTGGAACAAAATAAAATAGCTGTAATGATAAGTAACTTTAGTAAAATTATAAATGTTTTTTAAAAAATAAAGTGTTAAAAGCCCCAGTCCTTTGCTCTATATTAAATCCATTTATTTTCTTACATGGCTTATCATGTTAAATTATATTAACTAAGGGGAGCTTTTTTGCTACTCAAATATTGATTTTGTGTTAAAATATAAATAAATATATATTATAATAAATATAAGAGAAGGAAAA
>DUQJ01000097.1 GCA_012837865.1 Clostridiales bacterium
AAGTGATGAAACTGTATTCGGTAGATTTGTTTTGTTTATTATTGTTTCTTTTTCAGTCATATAGTTTACTTCTTCTTAATTATTTATTATCTTTTCCGCCCGCGCAGCGTGAATCTAACATTTGCTTGACCTGCATTGCGTACATTGGCTCACTTTTTGCCGTGCGAAGCACGATAGCAAAAAGTGTGACAATAGCAATGTCAGGTCGAAGCAGTTGTTGGGCGATTGTGATTAACAAATTCCATAAATATGCTATTGAACATTTTTTCTCTTCGAGAGTAATCCGCTTCTGATAAAATGTCCTGTTTGAATAGTTCGTTTATATTCACTTCATAATTCTGTGGGAGCTTCTTTAATGTGTAGCTATAGTATAACCTTCTATCTTCCGCCGGTGAATATGAATTATTAATGTAATACAGACATTGAATCATTAACCTAATAGATGTGTTTAGATTTTCATGCATTTGAGTAAATGCTTCTCTTCTATACCATCGATCTTTTTTATAATCAGAAAGTAAATAGTTTATATAACCCAAGCAGCTTGCTAATTGTTTGTTCTGATCAATTCTTGCATATTTTTCAATAATTTGAAGTTCATTATTGTACTTGTTATCTCTATCCCACAGTATTTTTGATTCTAAGAATGCAAACTTTCTTGGTTCATCAAAAGACTGAAATGCCTTATAATCAATAAAGTCAATAAATAGAATCTGGAAATGAGTCTTATTAACTGTAATACAGTGATAGGGTATATCTGGCTCTTCATCTTTTCCAAACAGTGATTCTGGTGTTAGCGTGCTACCATTGTTCTTCATTACAATCAGATCTATCATTCCACCAAACTTACCTGGATAAAAATCTCCACGGGCTATGCTTCCTGAGAGTAGAATGGTTTGTAATTCTGTTTTATCAATAAAATTGATGAAATTACTTGCATCGGTCATTTGGTGACTGATAAACACGGCTTGCTTTTTAGCGACATCTTCTTTATTTCTCATTATTTCCTCGCGCGCCGAAGGCGTCCGCCCAACATTTGCTTAACCTGTATTTTCGTGCCCGAAGGGCTTGGCGCATTTTGTGCGTCAGGAGCGCAGCGATAGCACAAAATGTGACAAAGAAAATATCAGGTTGAAGCAGTTGTTAGACCGGAATTTCTACATATAAAGCTCAAACTCACCAAACTTATCAATAAAATCAACAATATTATTAATAATTTCTATGCTGGTATACTTTCTTAGGAACTCAACTTCTGTTTTATCATTATAAGCCAGTATCATTGCTGAAAATATTCTAATTGTTTCTGTATTTTCATTGTTTTCAATGATCTTTTTTAAGACAACTTTCTTGTTTTTATTAATACTTATAATTGATTCTATAGATTCGCCTATACTTCCTCTCATTATTCCAGTTTGCTCATCTATTAGAGACAATAGTTTGATAATCATATGTTCATCAAAACCAGAAATTAATTCCTTACCGTAATGGCTAATTTTAGGATTTATATTTTCTCCTAAATAAAATATATCTCCGTGCCAGGGAATGTGAGCAATATAATATATCAATCTACCAGATATATAATCGATGGGTTTATTTTGAATAAAGCCTATAAAATTGTCCCAAGTTTCTTCTTTATTAATGAAATTATTGAATAATGAACTCATTCCTATATGATGTTCATCGAAGTTTTGTGATTGAAAATAACTAATACTTTCTTCCAGCGACAACCCAACCTTTTTACCAAGTATTATTGGAAGAAATAATTTTCTATAGTTCGTAGCATTTAATGTATTGCTTCTGCTAATATTGTAAACAATATTTTTATGATCAGGATTTTGAGCCAGATATTTTTTTATATCAACCCAGTATGACTCTGCATTAGATTCATTATATACAATACCATAAACAGGCAATGAATAATTAACCCAATAATCATAATGATCATCCACAGGAATTATTGCTGTATTATTTGTTCTAATAATATAGGAAGAACCAGATTTAATTTGTATCCCAATACTTTTATTTGCTGGGTTTTCACCAATAAAAAACTCTACAATACAATCAATACCAAAATCATTATCTTGTTCAATTTTATGAAAAACTGAGCCATTTTCTTCAACAATGCCTCTTATGAAATTTACTCCTTTTTTTGCTGTTATTGATGTTTTTTTTAATTTTGGCAATTATTTCCTCCCGCCGAAGGCGTCGGTCTAACATTTGCTTAACCTGTATTTTCGTGCCCGAAGGGCTTGGCGTAAAACTTGCTGAGCGAAGCGAATAGCAAGTTTTATGACAAAGAAAATATCAGGTTGAAGCAGTTGTTAGATGCAATTATTTCATTTTTTTAAAGTCATCTTTACTAAAATCTGATAAATATAAATGAAACACTTCTAAATCAAATTGTGTGATTACTTTATCACCAAAAGAGTAATTTAATGCTTCAGAATTTTCTTCAATCTCTGCAACAAATTTTTCAATAAGCCAATTATACTTTTCATATAAAATAGGGTTACCAATCATATTTAACAGAATACCAGTTAGGGATTTAAGGATTTGAGTATATTGCCAAAAATTGTCTGAATGATTTCTCATTTCCTTAAACATATCAATATACAACAAACCGTCAACATCATATTTTATAATATCATCTAAACTAGAAACAGGATTATTTAATGATAATTCTTTTAAATCCTTTACTATTGCCTTATCTATAATTATCCTTGGATACTTTGCAAGTTTTTTTTCACGAGAATATGCTTCGATTAGCCCAGATCCAAATACTACATTTTTGGTATGAATAATTTTACCGTAAACAATAGATCCACGTAATAGAAATCCCTTAAATGTTGCATTTAAAAGCAAATAAAACACATCCATTATTTCTAAGTCTAGATTATCGATTTCATCCAATTTAATACTTACAATAATAAGATCAGAAAATGATGTAACCTCTTTAGTTTTTGATAATCTAAGAGAACTATTCTTATCATCAAAGAACTCACTAATCATTGTGAGAAATTTATTAATTTGCTCAATTTTAAGCTTTTGGTTAACTTTTGATATTGTTGTATAATTAACAAAATCAGAAAAACCTAGAACATCTATGTAAATTATTAATCGATCTTCGTAATCCATCTTCAATCCTCTTGCGCCGAAGGCGTCCATCTAACATTTGCTTAACCTGCAATTCCGGCCCGAAGGGCTTGGCGTGGTTTGTGCCGAGCGAAGCGAAAAGCACAAAC
>DUQJ01000098.1 GCA_012837865.1 Clostridiales bacterium
AGTAAATAGAATTTTATATTGAAAATATTAAACTATTGAAAGGGGAATGAGAAATAATAGTGAATATTTTAAAGAATGTAGAAGTTCCAACAGGTAATATTATGATTGTAGAGGGGAACAAGGGCAGATTAGAATGTTTGTCAATCGGTGATTATGGTAGGAACAAAAACGTAAAAGCACAATTCTTAGGATTAAACAAAGATATTAATGGAGTATCTAATGGTAAATGTATGCCATTAGAAGAAAAGTGGGTTGTGACAATATCTACACAGTATGGTTGTAATAGTGGTTGTAAATTCTGTGATGTACCTAAAGTTGGAAAAGGGATTAATGCTACTTATGACGATTTAAAAGGTCAGATTGAAACATCTTTATCATTACATTCAGAAGTAAGTGGCACAAAGCGACTAAATGTACACTATGCAAGAATGGGTGAGCCATCATGGAATCCTAATGTTTTGTCAGTAACAAGAGATTTACATAAGATAACAAAACCTCATATTGGTAATAGTTTAATCCATCCCGTATTTACTACCATGTGTCCTAAGAATAATAAACTTCTATTCAGTATGTTAAATGAATGGGCTGTAGATATTAAGAACGACTTATTTAGAGGAGATGCAGGTTTACAGTTAAGCATAAATAGTACATCAGATTACCAAAGAGAAGATATGTTCTCAGGAAGTGCAATTTCGCTTGAAGAGCTATCAAAAATTGTAATTGATTTACCAGAGCCAAGAGGAAGAAAATATGCATTGAATTTCGCATTGGCTGACAACTATGAAGTAGATGCAAAAAGATTAAGAAAATTATTTGATCCTAGAAAATGCATGGTTAAAATCACTCCTTTACATATAACTCATTCATGCGAAGAAAATAATATCAAAACTACTGGAGGTTATAACAGTTTTATTCCATATCAAAAGGTTGAATCGGATTTAATTAGAGAAGGATTTGATGTACTCATATTTGTTCCAAGTAGCGACGAAGATAGTGGTAGAATTACTTGTGGAAATGCTATTCTTAGTGGTACGTTACCAGAGTGTACATATAAAGTACTGTAAATTATAACATGAAATACGAATTTGAAAGGAGAATGTAGTGATGTTTAAAAAGAAAAAACCAAAAGAAAAAGAAGAACCATATTGGGCTAAGCATTTTGGTGAATGTTTTATGCCAGATAAAAATGGTGAGATTACAGCTGGAAAATTTAATTTAGATAATTTGACTTGTGAAAAGATAGATGCATCATGTATTAGTGTTTGTCCTTATAAAAGGGAAAAATGATATGATAGAAATAACATTTTATTAGATAACTGAAAGGAATATAAAACTATGAAACTATATGAAATTAGATTTAGATTTTATGCACCAAAAGATAGTAAAGAGGGTATACTTACATATTTGTTGGCAGAGTCATCAGAAGATGTTTATGAATGGATTAGGTCAGAACCAAAATTACAAAATGATAAACATATATTTGTCAGTTGGATGTACAAAGATGATCCAGAAGCAGATGAATATGAAAAAGATTTTAAGAACCGTATTATTGAGTGTTGTGGAGACATGTATGATGATGAATCTGAAGTATATGATTTATATTACGGTGCTACTCAATATGGCTGGAAAGAAGTAAGTAGTAATGTAAGTAGTAATATTACATATGAGTTAAAAAGACTTGGAATCCCAGCAGAAGAAATAGTATAAAAGAGGTGTTTTATGTTAAAAAAAAGAAAAGGAGATATAAGTAATGGGATGTGATATACATACATATGTGGAAATAAAGAGAAACGTTAATAATATTGAGAAATGGGCTACTGCTGATTATTATCGGAAAAATAGGTATTATACAGACTATCCAGAAGAAGAAAAGCAATACGAAGTAGTACATATTTATGATGATAGGAATTATGGGTTGTTTTCTATATTAGCTGACGTAAGAAATTATAGTGATAATGAACCTATTAGTCAACCAAAAGGATTACCAGAAGACTGTTGTGATGAAATTAGAAAAGAGAGTGATTATGACGGAATTGATGGACATTCACACAGTTGGTTCACACTGAAAGAATTAAAAGACTATGTAAATAATCATAGAACTATTAAACGATCAGGATTAATTTCTCAGCAGCAAGCTGACAATTTAGATAACAATAATATTAAACCAGATAGTTGGTGTCAGGGCGCAAGTCCTAGTTTAAACATGGTGTATCGTGAGTGGGAAGATGAATTTAGTGGACTTGATGAAATTATTAAAAGATTAACTCAAAGACTAAAAGATGAATTATGGTTATATGATGATGAAAGAGTTAACGAATTTTCAGAGAAGATTAGATTAGTCTTTTGGTTTGACAATTAACATATAAAATAGAAATTTGAAGAAGATTATAAGGTAAATCCAGACACAGTAGATGATAAATGCCCTTTGGAAAATCTAGATATGAAAATGTTAAGAGAGGGGTTTTATGGTTGATAATAAATTAAAAAAGGAGAATAAGAAATGAAAAAATTAGAAGATTATACAAACGAGGAATTATCAGTATTGACCGATTTAGAAATTGAAAACTTAATAGATATTGAGTGTATGAGAGCTGGAGTCCCATTATCAATTATGCCAAAACCTGTACTAAAAGAAGTGTCAGAGATTAAAGAACCTACTACAGAAATTTATATGATTGATAATTACTATTTTACAGATGAGTCTGAGGCTAATCAAATGTCAGCATTGTTATCATCAGTAAAATCAAGAGTTACTACGGATTATAATTATAATGCAGGTGGAAGTAGCTATAAATATTACAAGAAGTATGACCCAGCAGTAAGTGTTAAAAAGGCATATTGTTATTCGAAGGAAGAGTATATGGATTTATTAGATATTCTCAAAACAAAAAGGGATATCGAAGATTACAACAGCGATATTACAAAAGAATATAATGATGCTATTTCTGAAAGAAGAGATACTGTTGATATGGTGTGGGATGAAATATATAATGCTAAATACGAAATGAAAAAGATAAATGAAGCTCTTGATATTTATAAGAAGTATGTTGAACTGTCTGGTGAGGATGAAGATGTTGCAAAAAAATTCTTTAAGCAGAATGAAAAGGTTTCAGAGTATATGGATATTGTGCTTAAAAAGTATAGCGAGATGGATAGTAAGTAAAATAGATAGTAAATAAAAGAGGTATTTTATTGGATGTGGAAAATCGAAAGGAGTAAAAACGTGGGAATTAAAATAAGTGATAGAGTTGTAGTTATAAGTGATTGTAATAGTAAGGGTGAATTTGGTACAGTTGATAAATTTTGCAATTATGCTAGTAATCCTACAAGCTGTGTTGTTGTTAACTTGGATAATGGAGGAACAAAGTCATATAATGTGAAATCATTAAAACTAATTGATTTGAATAAGGAGGATATTAAAATGGTGATTGGTGATTATAAAATAGCAATTGTAAATTTAGAAGACGATTATTATAAGAAAGACTATGGTTTTTATTTATATGATAATGTAAAAATTGGAGACACGGTAGTTGTCAATCCGAATAATAAATTTGCTCTCGGCAAAGTTAAGGCAATCAAAACGAAAGAAGAATATGGAAGGAATGTAACTAAAGATGTAGTTGGCGTTGTGAATATGGATGCATATAAAAAGAGAGTAGAAGAACGAAATGAGGCTATTGAATTGGCAAAGCAGCGGAAGGAAATTCAAAGAGAACTTGACAAGAAGATTTCTAAACTGAAGGATTTAGAGTTTTATGAGAGAATGGCAAAAGAATTAGGTAATAAAGATCCTGAGATTGTAGACATGGTTAATAAACTGAAAGGATTAAGCTTATAAAATAGAGGATTGAAGTTGTTTTGAAAGGGGAAATTAAAATGTGGAATAATTTATTTGGACTTAATACAATTCTTCCAGAGAAGTGTTATCCACTACAGGGTAATATTATAATTACAGATATAAAAACGGACAAACCTGAACTAATAGGTGAATTTACAGTAAATAAACTATCAGATACAATACATGTAAAGTCTAATATGAATAAATATTTCTCCAATAAATGCGAAATGACTCCAATAAATTCAGACATCCACGTTGAAAGTATACAAATGGACACTAACTTATTTCCAAGCACATATAAATATCTTTTAACATCCGATGGTAATGGGAATATTGAATTATTAGGAGTGCACTTTTCTGGCGTTGAATTAAAAGGAATAGCAAAAGTAAATACCAATATGGAAATAAGTTTTTCCGCTAATGAAAGTGATGTCAGTATCGAACTTCAACCAGTATATAAAGATAAAATGTATTGTGATATGAGGGTATGGTAATAGTCGTACCAAATAGAAGATTGATTAAAAAAAAGGAGAAAAAGAAAATGAAACAAGTTAAATTGAGTATTTTTAAACGAGATATATGTGCAAGAGAATATTGTTATAGGTCAGACTTGGATAAAATTATAAAAATTGAACCATATTTTTCAGCAGAAAAAATAGGTGAAGAAATTTTGTATGAGTGTGAAATACCTATGCCATTATTAGCAGAGAAAGATCAATTCTATATAGATGAAACTGATGAGCCAATTACCATTCGCAAAGTCATTAGAACACCTAGCGATAAGATTGTATATTGTATTGAAGGATACACATATAAGGACGACACAGAAGAAAATATGAAAGAATCTTATAATTATGCTATGCATGCTAGGGAAAATTTTATTATGAGATTATATAATAAAAAATCATGGTGGTATAAACTAAAATACAGTTTTGAGGAATTTAAAAATAATTATAAGGTTAATGTTGAAAAGTAAATTAATAGCTAAAATGAGTAATGATTATCAAATAAAGTATGCTAAATCATTAGATAATATTGGACATGTAATGGATTTCTTTAAACATTCAACGCTCTCACAGGATGAAAAGACAAAGATTATGAGTAAGTTTGTTTAAGGTAATTATAATATCAAATAGAAGATTGATATGAAATCGAAAGGAGTAAAATATGGTTAATGAAATATATTGCAGTGAAGAAAGTAAGATTAGGGATTTGTTGATGTATCGTAAGATAGTTAAGGTCGAAAGAGATACATTATATTTAGATAACGGTGTTGAATTAGAGGTTGGTGCTAATTCTGGTTGTGGAGGATGTAGTGCTGGTTGGTATAAAATAACTGAATTAAACGGATGCGACAATGCAATAACGAATGTTGAATTTGAATGTGACGACATTAATGATCCAAATTCGTATGATGATACTTCTTATAAAATATTTGTCTATGCTGAAGATAAGAAAATTAAGATACTACAAGTAGATGGAAGTGATGGTAATGGTTATTATGGAACTGGATATTCAATTATAGTCAAAGTGAAAAAGTAAAATCAATGTGATAATTGGTGAAAAAGCGAGGTATAGATGAAGGAGAAAATAAAATGAACTTAAGTTTTAGAGAGTTTTCAAGATTTATGTTATTGGTAGCTTTACCAACTGTACTATATTATCTTGTGTATGCAAGTTTAATTGCATCAATACCAGATAAGATAATAAGTTTAATTATTTTTGCTATTACAGTCATTCCCATTATGTATTTTGGAATTAAAATTGTTGCTAAATTAGCTGATTTAATAGACAAATAATGATATAAAAGTCGTGATTGATTAAAAAAGAGAGGGAGATTAAATATGCCAACAGGATATACAGCTTACATAGAAGATGGAGAGATCGCAAATGGAAAAGACTTTCTATTGAAATGTGCAAGAGCTTTTGACTTTAGTATTGATATGAAAGAAGATAGTTTGGATATTGATATTCCAATTAGCTTTGAGCCTAATACATATTATAAAGAGCAATTAGAAAAATCATATAAAGAGTTAGAAAAATGCAAGACAATGACAATAGAAGAGGCACAAAATATTATTGACGCAGAATACGATGAAAATCAAAAATACCATGCAGACGCCATTATTAAAAGTAGGGAGATTAATGATAGATATGCAAGGATTAGAGATGAAGTTGATAAATGGACTCCACCTACACAAGAGCATAATAACTTAAAGGAGTTTGCCTTAAATCAGATTGATATAAGCATTAATAACATGGAGCACTATCATCAAACAGAGTTGGGTAAACCAAAAAGAACAGCAAAAGAATATATTGCAATAATGCTTAAAATGGCTAATGAGAATATCGAATATTATTTAAAGAACTGGAACGAAGAAGTAAAGCGTACTGATGAGAGAAATAAATGGATTAATGATTTAAGGGAAAGTTTAGAATAATACAATAAGAATCTATAATTGATAGGAGATTTAAAACTCAAAGAGTGATGAAGTTACACAAAGAAGAAAGCATTTGCAAGAGGATATCAAATATTAAATGAAAGGAACATTTTATTGTAAATTAAATGATAAGAGAAGAATAAAACAATTTAAAAAGGGGGATAAAATGTTTGAATTAGATGACACAAAAGCAGAGGAGTTTTTTAATTCGTCAAAAAATAAT
>DUQJ01000099.1 GCA_012837865.1 Clostridiales bacterium
ATATTCTATAGTTTTACAATATATATTTGTATATTTATTATAATTAATGCTTTTATAACTCTATTAGCTCTTTCGGTGAATAAGTGTAATTATCATGACCATTTTCAGTTATAACAATAAGGTCCTCTATTCTAACACCACCAAAACCTTTAATGTATATTCCAGGCTCAACTGTTTCAATCATCCCTATTTCCAATACATCCTCTTCCATCATAGATAATCTAGGGCTTTCATGAATAAATAATCCTACACTATGGCCAAGTCCATGACCAAAGCACCCTTCATATCCAGCTTTATTAATTATGTCTCTTGCAACCTTGTCCACATCTTTACCTTTAACACCAGCTTTAATAAAGTCTAATGCTGCTAATTGCGCTTCCAAAACAATATCATAGATTTCTTTTTGTTTTTGTGATGCTCTGCCAATTACTATTGTTCTAGTCATATCTGAGCAGTAACCATTATATATACATCCAAAATCCAGTGTTAAGAAATCACCATTTGCTAATTTCTTATTACCTGGAATTGCATGAGGCATAGATGAGTTTGTTCCAGATGCAACGATTGCAGGGAAGCTAAGTCCTTGTCCACCATTTATCTTAAGCAAATATTCTATTCTAGCTGCTATCTGAATTTCAGTCATACCAGGTTGGATATATGATAAAATATCAGTAAAAGTTTTATCTCCTATTGCTTCAGCCATTTTTATATTTTCTAATTCTTTTGTAGTTTTAATTCTTCTTAAACGTGTGATTTCATCCTTAATAGGCACTAATTCCTCTACATCTAATTTAGATTTTAGACTCAAAAAACTTGAATAAAGTAGGTCTTCACTTTCAAATCCTAATCTATTAATATTTTCTTTTTTTATTATATTATTAATAGAAGCTTCATAACCACTATTACCTATTGTTATTATTTCATAACCATAGGTTTCTAACTCAGCTTGAGTTGTATATCTAAAATCAGTAATTATTTTCTTTGTTTTCTTGGATATATAGATATATCCTGTTGCACCAGTAAAACCACTTATATATCTTATATTATTTTCATTAGAAATTAAAACTCCATCTAACGATAAATCATTTAATATTTCTTGAATTCTTGCAAAATTATCCATATCGACACTTCTTTCTAAACAAACTCTTTAGCTTCTCCGCTATTTACCATATTTATTATCGCTTCAATTGCTAAATAATATCCCTGTAGGCCTAATCCAGTTATTTGACCATCACAAACAGGAGCAATAACTGATTTTTGCCTAAATTCTTCTCTTTTATATACATTTGTAATATGAACTTCTATTTTTCTACATTTAATCGATGCTAATGCATCACGAATAGCATAACTATAGTGAGTAAATGCACCAGGATTAATAACTATGCCATCAATTGAGTCTTTATAAGCCTTTTGAATTTTATTAATTATTTCTCCCTCAATATTGCTTTGAAATAAATCTAAATCTATTTCTTTTAATTTTGCTTTATCATTTAATGTTTTGACTAGATAATTGTAATCTTGGTCACCATATATTTCTTTTTCTCTAATCCCTATAAAATTAAGGTTTGGTCCATTAATAACTAATATCTTCAACTTACCCCTCCTTGCTTAATAATTATATTAATAATATCTGCTATTGTTTTATTATTAGTATCTATTGTAAAATCTGCTGCATTTTTATAAATAGATATTCTATCATTTAGGATTTCCTGTATTTTAGCCTCTTTATTTTCATCAGCTAATAAAGGCCTTGTATCATCACCATCTAGTCTTTTAATAATAGTTTCGACAGATGCATCCAAATAAATAATTTTACCAGTTTGCTTTAAAATTTTTACATTTTTCTTTTTTAGTATTATTCCACCGCCTGTAGAAAGTACAGTTTTCTTAATATTTGAATTTAATTCAATTAGCAAGTCTGTCTCTAATTGTCTAAAATAATCCGGACCTTTGTTAGAAAAGATCTCATTGATTGTTGTTTTCTCACCTTCTTCTATTAATAAATCAGTATCAAGAAAATTAAAATCAAGTTTTTGAGCCAAAGCTTTAGCAACAGATGTTTTACCACTGCCCATAAAACCTATCAAAACAATGTTCTTTTTCTTATGTTTAAAATAAAAGTGATATACAATTTTCTCTAGCTTTCTTTTAATAACAATTTGTATTTCTTCTTTTGGTGAAATAGGCTTTACTGCGTAATTCATCATACCAATGCGATTGGCACCATAGATATCTGTAAATAATTGATCACCTATAAACACTGTGTTATCAATATTAGTTTCCATCATTTCCATTGCTTTAATATAATTTTTTGATGAGGGTTTTTTGCCATTATATATATAAGGCATTTTAATATCCGTATTAAATCTAGTAACTCTTTCTTCATTATTATTAGAAATCAAACAAGCTTTAAAACCTATGTTTTTAAGTTGTTCAAATAATTCAATAGCTTTTTTATTAGCATCGGCACCATGTTCAACTAATGTATTATCTATATCAAATATTATACCTCTATATCCATTCTGATATAATTTTTGATAATTAATATCATAAGTTGACTCTGCATAATTCTTTGGATAAAATTTTCTAAACATATTTATCCTCCATTCAACATTATATCTTCTATTTTTTTTCTTCAATAGCTACATCAGAAGTACAAAAAGCACATTTAGTAGCCTTAATATCTATATCAGACAAGCAATGAGGACATTTCTTTGTAGTTGCTTCAACTTTAGGTTCAGGTTTTTGTAATTTATTTACCCATCTTACTATTAAAAATACTACAAAAGCCATTATAACAAAATTAATTATACCTGATATAAATAATCCGTAATTTATTGTAGCTGCTTCCGCCTCTTGTGCTGCTGCTAATGTTTCATATTTTACACCATCCAATGATATAAATAAATTATTAAAATTAATTTTATTAGTAAATATACTTAATATTGGCATGAATATATCATTTACTAATGAATTAACCAATGTATTAAATGCTCCTCCAATAATAATACCTATTGATAAATCAATCATACTGCCTTTTAAGGCAAATTTTTTAAATTCTTTTAACATAAGCCCTTCCTTCTTTCGTTTTTATATTTAAAACAATATTTTATAAATTATCTTAAATTAATACCCTTTTCTTTTAAATCACCTAAAATTTCATCTGTAACTTTGGATATTTCTTCGCTTTTTAATGTTCTATCCATTGATCCAAATTCAAATCTTATAGTTACACTCTTTTTGCCGGGTAAATTCTTTTCATCTGTAAATATATCTACCAAATCTACTTCCACTAAATTATCATATTGATTATTATCAATATAGCTAATAATTTCTCCGTATCTAATATCACTATCAACTAGAAGACTTAAGTCAACTTCAACACCTGGATACTTCGAAACTTCCTTATACTTTCTATGTTCTGCATCAATTGCTTCAAACTCCATTAAATCAATTTCAGCATATGCTATATTTAGCTTTTTATCTATTTTGTTTCTTATTCTTGGATTAATCAATGAAAAATATCCAGTTTCAATTTGATTCAACTTTATTATAGCAGAATTAACAGGGTGTATATAGTTATATTTTGCTATTTCATCTGATAACTCATATTTAGGATATCTTGCTTTTATTTGATAAATCAAATTATCAATTATTTCTTTCATTTTAAAATAAACTTCTTTTTCATTTAAAACTTTACTTGCAAATACTATGCCCAGCATTTTTCTTTCATTACATAGACCATCCTCGTTAAGACCCTTAATTACTCTACCTATTTCATACATACCCATCTCTGAATAATTATCAGCGTTCTTATTAACAAAACCAAGAAGACCAGGTATCATGGATGTCCTTAGTGTATCATTTTCTGCAGTTAATGAGTTAATAATTTTAACATTCTCCTCAGTTTCTACACCAATTTCCCTATTTACTTTCGATTCATTCCATAGGTAACTATGAACTTCACTCATTGAGTATCTTTCGGATAAAAACACTTTCATGTTATACTCATCATCTCTTTGGATACTATGGCGAATTGGAGAGAGTAAACTTTTAGTGGATTTAATTTCAAAATTATCATAACCATATATTCTTGTTATTTCTTCAATTATATCAGCCTTCATAGTTACATCTTTGGTTGCTCTAAAAGTAGGAACAAGTATTTTAAACTTATCACCATTACGGTCTACCTTAAAATCAAGAGCAGACAGTGTTTCTTCAATTTGATCAGATTTTATATCAATCCCTGTATATTTATCAACATATGCTTTGTCAAAATCTATTACAATATCATTATATTTTTTAGCATATACATCTGTTAATGATGATGTCAGCTTAGCATTAGGATTAATAGCAAATAATAATTTTAGGAATCTTTTAATAGCTGGTACAGTTAATTCAGGATCTAAAATTTTCTCATATCTTGAACTTGCATCTGTTCTCATTCCTAATCTCGTTGCCGATTTTCTTACTGAAACTCCCTCAAAGTTAGCAGACTCTAATAATACTGATGTCGTATTATCTGTAATCTCAGATAATTCTCCACCCATTATACCTGCTATTGCTATAGCCTCTTCTTTATCGCATATCATTAATGTATCAGTATCTATTTTTCTATCAATTCCATCTAAAGTTTTAAACTCGATTTCTTTATCAAATGTTTTTACATTTATAGATTTTACTATATCATTATCAAATGCATGCATAGGTTGCCCAAGTTCAATCATTATATAGTTGGTTAAGTCCGCCAGTAAGTTTATAGGTCTCATTCCACAATAGGTTAATCTTATTTTCATATTAATAGGCGAGGTCTTTTCGATAATATTATCAACTGTAATACAACTATATCTATATGCTTTTTCACTATCTTTTATTGAAAGCTCAAGAGCTGGTAAGCCTTCATATGATTTTACTTCAAATGTATCTAAAGGTTTTAGTTCTCTTTTAGTTAATACAGATATTTCTCTAGCTATTCCATAATGACCCCATAGGTCCGGTCGATTAGTTAATGATTTATTATCAACTTCAAAAATAATATCATCAATATCCATGAAATCTTTAATATCTGTTCCTAAAGGATAAGTAGAATCCAGCTCCATAAGACCAGCATTTTCATCACTAATTCCAAGCTCTTTTTCAGAGCAACACATACCACAACTTTTTTCACCTGCTAAAACAACCTCTTTTATAATAAGTTCTCCAACTTGGCCTCCAAGTTTTGCAAATGGTACTATCATTCCTTCTCGAACATTTGGTGCTCCACA
>DUQJ01000100.1 GCA_012837865.1 Clostridiales bacterium
AGTGAGATACTTGCAATAATGCTTTTTCTTTGTATATTCTATATTTTAAAACATTAAACTTTATTAAATTATTAGTGATTAACTGTGACACCTTAATATATAAATTACAAATATATTATTGACTTTTTGTTTATAATATGTTATAATGAAATTAAGGAGGGGAATTTTATGTATAAATGTCTTAAAGATGATTTTGATAAGCTAGAAAGAAAGTTAAAAAGAGTTATCAAAAAATTGGAAAAATATAATCTCAAATACACCTTTGAAGTACTGGGAGAAACTGTTGAACCTGTTAATGTGATAAATATTGGTGTGCCAGGGAATCCTGAAGTCATAGATACTTTATATTTAGATGTCATTTCGTACAACTTCACTATGGAGGAAATTAAACTAGGAAATTATAGAACAATAGCAATAATAAAACATAATGAAATAAAAAATTCTGATGAAAATTTGATTTACCTAATTGACCCTGAAATTACTATCGATAAGAAATATAGAAATATTAAAAGCAAATGCAATCATTGTAACATAAATAGGAAAAGAAATACTACTGTGCTATTACAAGATTTAAATACTTCAAAAGAAATAATACAAGTGGGATTAACTTGCTTGAAGGAATACACAGGAATTTCTGACATTGATATAATTAAAAGTTATATGGATCTTCAAGACATATTCTTAGATGAAGTTTATATAGATCATAAAAATTACGGTAGCTATCCAAGCTATGTGGAAACTATCGCGTACTTAGCATATTCAATAAAAATGATTGAAACTGAAGGTTATCAAAAAGAAGTAACTAAAGAAGAAGCTTGGGAAAAAGCTTATAAGCATGAAACAGACAAAATAAATAAAAAATATCTCAAGAAAGCTGAAGATGTCTTAGCATTTTTTGATAATAGAGAATTTAAAGATAACTTTTTAGAAAACATAAAGGCCTTGTTAAGCAATAAATACAATAAAATGTCAGGATTAATAGCTTATGCTTACTTAGCTTATCAGAAGCAACTAGAATATGAGATTAATCAAGAAAAGGCAAATGAAATAAACAAAGTGTCAGATTATGTAGGAAACATTGGTGAAAGAATAGACATCGAAGTTTACTTAGTTAAAAGATTTGCCTTTGAGGGCTATTATGGAATGCAACAATTATATATATTCAGAGATAAAGATAATAATCTTTACAAGTGGAACACGTCTAAATATATAGTTGATTCAAAAGGAGAATCTATAGAAATGAATGAAAATAAAATATTCATGAAAGGAACTGTTAAAGCTCATGAGGAATACAAGGGTGCAAAACAAACTGTATTAACAAGATGTAAAGTGCTCAAAATTGAGCAGTAGTTCGCCCTTGATGAATAAATAGCTAATTTTATAAACATAGTTTACTCCCATTTTAATATTTTATAAGAGAATAATTGACTAAAACCTCATTAAATTCATATAATTCAACATAATGACAATAACAAAAATAAACCATCTCTATATTAAAATACAAGATGGTTTATTTTTGTACTTTTTGAATTAATATTTCAAATTAACATTTTAATGTATAATATTAGTTTTATTTATCATTCTCTTATGTTTATTGACTAATGTATTAAATGAATTTAATGTGTAGTTTCCATTTTCAATTTCTTTTTTGTCTCTAGGAGAGAATATTTGCCAAGAGCCTACCTGGGTAGAATAGGCTACAATTGTTGTGTGCTTAATGCCAGCCCCGTAATCCATCCATACATCCTCTATTTCATATTTAATTGGTTCATCTTTCATTACTTCTTCTAACATTAATTTAATTAATTCTAAATTATTCATATTTAGTTACCCCCTATATATTATATTCCATTTCTTATATATTCATTATAACATATTATTAATAAATGTCAATCATTTGTTTTAACTTTTAAAACAATAATTATATTGACATCTTCATCTTTAACTTAAATCTAACACTAATAAGGCAAATCAATTAAATATATATAAAAAGCAAACTCAGTAAATTTCATAAGTTATTTTTTATATAATTGCATATTTTTTGTAAAAAATGGAATTGCCTGAACACTTTTTTTGAAAAATATATCTGTATATAAATAATGAAGAATGCCTGATAAAATAATGATAATTAATGCAACTACAACTTAGCTAAGAACGGGATCTACAAAGCGGCAGGCTAGAAGTGCGTCAACCCCGCGGCTTCTAGCGTGTGATAAATTGTGCAAAAAGCTAATAAAACGTCAAAAAGCCGCTCTCGGTATGGTTGTCCGTAGATAAGACTTTTCTAGGGAGAACGGCATCCCTAGAGGCTAATATTATAGTTGTTTTAATAATTTTGTATTGACAAGATGGTTTTAAGTTCAATATTTAATCAAGTTTAATTTAATCAATATTTAGCTTGAATTAGCATTCTTAAAATTATATAAGCTGGAATATATTATTACATTCCATATTTTATTGCAAAATAAAATATTGGTTTATTGCAAATTAACGACATATAAAAGCTGCGCTGATAAGCATGATGTGAAATTTTCTCCGGTCCGGAGAGAGTTAACTGAGTTAACTTGCTTCTAGTTAATGTTGTTAATTAGGTTACTAAGCTTACTACTATATATTATAGTTTTTAATTTAATTCTGGTTAATGTTATTAATTAGATTACTAAGCTTACTACTATATATTGTAGCTTTTAATTCAAAAGCATTTCAATTAAATGAAAAAATTAAAATATGTCTTTATTATAGTCTTTATTTCATAAGCATTTCAATTAAATGAAAAAATTAAAATATGTCTTTATTATAGTCTTTATTTCATAAGCATTTCAATTAAAAGTAAAAATTAAATTTCTATTTCTATTGGCTTGGTGTTTTTCCAAGCCAAAAATGGTGGTTGGTCTGGAGGAGGCTATTTTAGCCTCCTACCCAGGATTTTAAAGGTTAACCCAGTTAACTAAGAATAAATCCTTAGTTAACCTAGAATCAAAACCCCTGGGTAGGGGTGTTCAAAAACACCCCTCCAGACCAACCCCGTTTAACGGAAGAAATGCACTTCCGTTTATGTGATTCAATTATTTGTTTTATTTTGTGAAAACACCTTTAATCATTGAGATTACACGCAGAAGCTGGGTGTAACAATAACTTCTTGGCCTTATAAACCCAACTCATGTGTTCACGACTTTTTTTTGATTTTAAGTTAACTAAGTTAACCTATTTTAAACACTTATAATTAGTGACCGTTGTAGCGGAAAAGTGGAGATTTATAAAATAATTACAAAATAAGTGCATTATAGATGTAACAAAGGGTGTAACATGTAAGCATTGTAGCAGGAGCGAAAAGATATTGTGTCAATATGTGTGTAAATGGTATAATAAATGTATAAAATAATAAGGGGTGGTTTAATTGAAACACAAACTTAATAATGATAATTTATTTATAAATGAAATTAAAAAAGATGAATTATTATATAAAGATTCAAAATATAATAGGGATTTGTTGTCTAAAATAGATTTTGAAGCTAGAAAAGATTCTAACAAAATAAGGAGTAGATTATATGGTAAGAAGTATTTGGGAGAAATAATAGAAAAAGAAAAACCTGAATTTTCAAATAACAATTTAATAATTGCACCTGTTGGCTCTGGTAAATCTCATTTAATAGAAAATATGCTTATACCTAAAGAATTTAATAAGAAAATTTTATATTTAACTTCAAATACATCTTTAAAGGACTCTCTTGCTCCCAATAATGATAGACTTAGAAAGATGTTTGCAGACAATGGACAATCAATAAAATTTTACACTTCAGAAAATAAAAAAAGATTTGGAGATAGACCATATAGTGTTCATGTGATGACATATCACGAATTTGGGTTAAGAATTGAAGCTCCTTATCAAACATTCACAGATGACGTTGGTCTAATATTTTGTGATGAAATACACTCTTTACCAATATTTAGAAACTACACAAACAGTTTAACTTTAGGTATTGTTACTAGATGGTTATTGACCGAACATGAAAATATAATTATATATTATTTCACAGCTACAAACGATAGTATTTCAGAACTAGAAAAAAGATCACCTGGTCATTTAACTAAAGTTAAACAGTTTGATTATTCTAATCATCCTATGATAAGAAAGTATGAACCAAGAGCTATATATTATGTTTCTCATATTGAACAAATCAGAGTTCACTTAAGAGCAAGAATAAATTCAATCAATAGTCATGGTTACAAAGGACTAGCTTTTTCAAGAATGATAAAAGAACAATTAAAAATAGAACAAATTGCTATAGAAGAAGGTTTTAAACCTTTAGTGTTGTGGTCTATCAACAATGATGAAGATATGACTGATGAACAATTAAGCGCCAGAAATTATATTTTAGCTACTGGTAATATACCAGAACCTTATAATTTATTAATAATTAATGGAGCTATGCAAGAAGGATGGAATCTACATGATGACAAAGTTACTTTTGCCATAATGGACACTTTAGATAGAACAGAACAAATACGGGCAGTGGGTAGAATTAGAAAAGATATAGATTTTGTGATATACAAGACTGATAATGAAGACTTAATAATTAACTCAATAATACTAGAACCTGAATATTTAAATACACCTTTATTATCAAAAGATAAACAAAAATTATGTAATCACTTGAAAATAATTAATAATAAAGGAATTATTTCTAAATGGCGCGAAGTAAGTAAGTTAATCGAAAAATCTGGGTACATTTTGGAAAATAAAACAATGACTATTGAAGGTAAAAGAACTAGAATAACTGTTATTAAAAAGAATTGATTTGGAGAACCATGAAGATGATATTTATAAACACATAAAAAGAGATGATTATAAGATAAGTCTAGCAAACTAAAAATGACTAAATTTATATGCAATTACCAATGATAAAAAATTAAATAATGCATTATTTCACATTTAATATATATAACTATATATTATGCAATAAAGTGATATAAATACTTCAACTATGAATTACTTGCATAAGTTGAGATAAAGGAGGTGCGTATGACTAAATACCATATTGCCGGAGATGGCACAGTAAAACCATGTAGAGCAAAAGTAAAGCCATGCCCATTAGGAGGTGGGCACTTTGATACAGTGCAATTAGCTGAAGCTTATTTAAAACACAAATACTCTTTTGTTGATGAGTACAATATGAATGTTAATTTCGGGTCTCCATATAAAGCAATAAATGCAAACAAAAGAGGAGATTTTGTTGAACAAGAAACAAATCAAGCAATAAATGATGGCTTAGAAACTCATGTTACGCATTACAAAAATGGCTCATGGATACCTGAGCGAGCTAAAGTTCACCAAGAAATACTTGAAGAAATGATGAAAAAATATGTAAATGTGCCATCTGATAAAAAAGTAGTATTTTCAGCCGGTTTACCAGGAGCAGGTAAAACAACTGTATTAACTCAATATGAAAACCTTGATACAAATGATTGGGCGACTGTTTCGTCAGATGACTTTAAGGAAATATTGGCTGAAAAAGGTATGATACCTAAAATTGAAGGGCTCACCCCAATGGAATCGTCCACTTTAGTGCATGAGGAGAGTTCTTACTTAGCAGATGAGTTGCTTAGTAAACTAAGTAAACAAGGAAAGAATATCATATATGATTTCACTTGTAAAAGTGAAGATAGTACTATTAAAAGGATAGATAATTTGAAGAAATATGATTATGAAACTAAAGATATGCAATTTGTATTTGTAGATATACCAATTGATACTGCTAAAGAAAGAGCTAAACATAGATATAGAAATGGATTAAATAATGGAATAATGAATGATTACAGAAATAAAGAATTAACTGAACAAGATAGACACTCAGAACAAAAAGTAACTTTAGGTGGCAGACATCTACCTGAATATATTATAGATAATTGTAAATCTGAAAATAATAAAACATCTTCAATTAATGCTGAAACTTTAATTAAGTTGCACACTGGTGACCTTGGTTTACCACAACCAATAATATATAATAATTCAGGAACTGAACCTGTGAAGAAAGATTATGTGGATTTTTTAATAAGAGAATAAAGTACAATGATATTAAGAATGACACCGTCGTGAGATACGACTACCAAAACAACATCTATCGCAAAACCGATTTAAAACTAAAAGTAAACAATTTCGACGAACTATTGGCGAAAGGTATAATCAAAAAAGTTCTCATACCCAAACACCCAGAATGTAAATTCAAATAAACAGACCTTTGTTTTAGCTATATGTTGAGTTTAAAAGATTCAAATAACAATAAAAAATTAATAAGGGGGGGCGATAATTATGGTAAGAATTAAATTCGGACTAGATGAATTCAAAATTGAAAGAGATAATTGGAGTAAACACCATAAAGAAATAGGCTTACACGTCAAACGCGTCTATAATAACGGCCGTGAAATACTATCAGAAAACCAAGAAAACCAAGAAATAAAAAACTTAGTAGATAAGTATACATCCGATTTAAAACATAAAGTTGTTATTTTATATGACCATGAATCTGAAAAACTAATCCATGCGACGGATTACTTCTTGGTATTAAAAAACCTTAATTATCCAAAAACTGAGATAGACTACTATTCAATAGGTTCAGGAAATACTAAACAAACAACTCATATACGAATAACATTTCAAGTAGAAACGGATCTTTTTATTTTAGATCATAGCTATACAAGTGACGGTATTTATGCAGCATCGTTTTATGACTACATGGACATGGACAAAATAGAAGATATTCTAGATGTTACATCGAAAAAAAGCGATACTGTTGATGCCTATGGCATAACACAAAGTGATGATAGTGATTATTACCGTATAGTACTCGTATCAGCAGAGGGTCAAGTAAATGTAGCAGACGTTCACCGACGTGAACTGCTCAGAAGTTTTATAGGTATGGAGGTTTACAAATTCGATCAGAAAATAATATAATAATAAAACCTACTCGGTTATGAGTAGGTTCTTTTTTTTTAAGTACGACGTTCTAAAGCATATTAATCTAACTCTACTATTATTGTTGCATCATCATTGGCATATTCATCGAGCACATCCACATAAGGGTTGAACATAACTTTCACCTTTATACCTAAATCCTCACAAACCACTTCTATATTAAATTTAGGATCATCAAAGTAGTATATAACATCCTCACTATCTTTTTCTAGTGTTGTATCTACGTCGCCATATGAAAAATCAAACCCAGATTCAGTTTGTTTCACATTTATACCTATGGTTTCATACACAGATATTGGAGCATAGGCTATATTTACATCCGGCAACTCATAGTATTCAGGTTCGTATTCTTGATACTCAAACCTGTTGCTATGATATATTAACTCATCGCTAATAGGATAGGTTATATGTGAATCTTCTGCATTATTAATTACCTCTATGCGGTATTTAGGAATTGTTTTCTTAAATTTGATAATAGTCTCTATCCTCGTATCTTCTTCACTTCCACCCATATAGTTAGAACTTCCAACATGTACGCCATATGGTTCTAACTCATTCGTTATATCATATAAATCAAAGTAGTACGATCCATCTACCTTTATTTTTTCCACTAAGCGTGTTGATATTTCTTTACCTGCTATATTGTTTTTTATTGTATAGTCTGAACCATCTGGTGTTATGTTATAACCAAAACGCTCAATAAGATCTACTGCTACATAAGTCCCAAAATCTTTATGGTATACTTTCTTACTATCTTTACTGGCTATTAAATTATCATCCGTCTCAGCATCTCTATAGTTTTCTTGTAGATATAAGTTCATTCCATATGTTTGAGGTGTTAAATGTTTTACTGTATTAAATATCATCATAGCTACCATTAAACCCATAATGATATACCCAACTACCCTTGGTATTTTACTACTACCCTCGTGCTTTAATTCTCTGTACTTATTAACTTGAGTTATTAATTTAAACGGTATGTATACAAATAAATACACGACGATTGCCATTAGTGATGTTGCCGTAGATATTACTGACAGATAAACCATTACCATTAATATTATAGTGTATACCACTAAGTTAAACCTGTAAGATTTCAACAACATGCTCTCATCTTCTTCTATCTCAGCCAATAGTGACTTTGACTCTGTTAAACCCTTTACCCCTAATGACAACATTATAAATGCTACCAACCCACACAATGCTGCTATTGGTGCAAATACAAACAAAAGAGCACCAACAACAGGGTCTGGCATAATGACATAAACCAAGTTCAATAACACCAACCCTACCATCAACATTGTTATAGATACCGCCAATAATATTTTGGCTCTTTTTAATTTAACTTCTACTTTGTCTTTATCCATTTTAAAACCCCTTCCAATATACCCCTTTAAACATTTAAACTGCTTTATTACTCTATCTTCAATTACCTTATCTACCGTCGGATGAATCAACTTTGTTCTCTCTTCTTTTATTTATAATCAAACACCTTATTACAATTACCATATCTATCACCAACACTAACATAAATACAGCTCTAGCGATATCATTGATTAAATTTAATATTCGCATGTCAGTCACCCCTATTCATCCCATCTTCATAATCTCTATCCCTCGATTAGTAACAAAGTCCAACCACATTTCCTTTATATTTATCATTTCCCTCACATCCTATGAATTATCCACCCAATCATGAGTGTTATTAACCCTATCTTTTGATACTTATTTACTCTCATTCTTGACTCTACTAATAACATAATTACCAGTATTACTATATCATAATCAGCTGTTAAACTTACTCCGCGCACTACCATTATTAAATACAATGCATCACTTATTGTAGTTATGATAATCTCTGGTAAATAGCTCTTAAACATCTCTTTTGTAACTTTCAAAGGTATCTTCCAGTACCTAGTGTTTGCGTAAATCGCAATACTGATTTGTGGTAGTATTAACATAGCTGTAAGTGATACCAGTTCCCCTCCTATTAGGAGAGCTGAGGTATACATCCTAAAGATAGTCATTAAAGATATTGCTAGCAGTGTCACATAAGTACTTATTGATTTACCCCCAATATCTACATCGTCTCGTATGCAGTACCATACACCAGCTAGCTTAGCTACTACACTTATTATTAATAAAGTATTGAATGGTATTTTCCCTATAAGCATATCAATGAAGATAGCTTCAGAGAATACTATAAGTACTAAGCTCTGCACCGAGTACCCTGACAAAGTCTCCAATAACTTGTTAGTTAACATGTTTATGCACACTATTGTCGCTAAATTTAGTGCAAGTATTGCGATAGAGTATAGAGTGGCTTCAATGTTGAAACTACTCCATACTAAGGGTATAAGTACAAAACTCATCATAATAGGTTTTAATCTATTGTGAACTACACACCCATATTCACTAACTGAGCGTTTAACCTTAAGCTTCAATAAAATAGTTGTCACTAAGTATATTGCTGAAATCATTTACATCTTTCCATTATCGTGTAGTATTTGCGGACTCCGTGGGTAATCAATCATATCTCATCATCTCCTTCAATGTTTTTGTCCCATCACTTAATTAACGTATATCTGAGATTTCTTGGGCCGCTGCTAAGATTTCCTCACTCTGGGAGGTTACTTCTGTTATCCTACCGCTGACTTGTTCGACATCTCTATCTAGGCTACTAATTCTATCTTCCACATTTTTAAACTGCTCTACCACTTCTGATATCCTATTGAATAAGTGTTCCATCCCTTCTTGGTTCGTTTCCACAGCTACTTTAGTCTCATTAGAAAGCTTCCTAACCTCACCTGCTATAATTGAGAAACCCCGTCCGGCATCTCCTGCTCTAGCCGACTCAATAGAAGCATTTAATGCAAGTAAATTTGTCTGCTCACTAATTCCGATAATCTTATCTGTATCCTTTGCAAAGGTGGTCACATCTTCTTGCATATCCTGGATTATTTGTTTACACACCCTTGCTACCTCTACAGTTTCATCTATAAACCTAGTCATCTCTATTAATTTTTCCATAGACGCTACGGTGTCCTCAGTAACATGGTCTATTGAAGATGTAATAGCTTCAATAGCCTTTCCAATAGCTAATACTTCTTTTTCTTTCTTCTCAGCTATATCTCTTAAATCAGATGTCATACTATTAATTTCTTCATTCTGTGTCTCTAATAACTCATTCTCTATTTTTACACTTGTTCTAGCAAAGTCAATGCAATTATCCTTTGTATTCAAATTATTATGCATAGCTACGCACATTTCTTTACATGTGGTATACCCACATGCACCACAGTTCAAGGTTTTCTTCTCTATAGTATCTTTTAAAAGCTCTCGATAATAAATCTCATAGTCAGAAGGCTCCACTAATTGCTTCACACTCTGAGGTCTGAATTTCCTCTTGAAATCATCTAAATCTAAAATTTTATCAAATGTTTTCATTTGTCTCTTAGTCTCTGACCGAAACCATTTCTCATCCTTTAAGGTTTCCTTCTTAATCTTATCAAATAGCGCTCCCATTTCGTAAGGTTTGAGTTCATTGATATGCGCGGGTCCGAAATTACACCCATACTCACAGTTTAATGCGTCAAACAATATTGGCTCTGATTTATCCTTTCTACTCGCAAGGTCATCTAAAAAGGGATATACTGTATCTCTCCCTTCAATTTGATTAACGTATAAGTCTGGGTATAAATAATTAACACATTGCTTTAATCCACCGGGTAAAGGGTATAAGTTCCCTAGTTTAGTCCCTAGGTTCGTAAAATCAACATCTGGATACGCTTTCATATTTATTCTATTTTCCCTCAAATGGTCCTCTAACTCTTTGAAAGACACATGATACTCTACTTGTGGATGTAGTTTTGTCTCACCTCTTTTACTAATGCAAGGTGTTAGTAAAACAAATTTGTCGGTTACCTTCTCATATTTAGTCAGGTATATAGCTTCGCAAAGTAGTGGGCTATGAATAGGTACTAAATTGCCTGCTAAAGAAGGTTGATATTTCTCTATATAATCTACAACTGCGGGGCATGGACTGGCTATATAATTTTTAGGGTTGTCTACAATGCTCTTAACATATGCCCAATTAGTAATATCCGCTCCGAATGAAGCATTGTATACTTCTCGCACTCCCTTACCCTTTAAATAACCAAATAACTTCTTGTACTCCTTAAAATTAGTGACCACAGATGGTGCTACAATGAAGGATATTTGCTTACCACTCTTCAAATCCTTCATCACTTGCTCAATATCTTTGGTAAAGGTACGTGCATGATGCTCACACACGATTACACATTCCCCACAGCTAATACATGCCTCCGGATCAATAATAACTTTAGGCTCTTCATCTTTAAATACTGCATTATTCGCGAATGGTACAGGACATTTCCTAATACATTTATTACATCCTACGCAAGATTCCATTACACTCTCAATTACTCCCATATTTACTCCTCCTTTAAACCCATGATGTGATGACCGTGATGACCAAGTTTGCTAGTATCCTTTGTTAGTAAACCATACATTTCTTCATTTTTTTTGTCAGCAAAAGCTTGTGCTTCTTCTAAAGTATCAAAGTGATTTTCTGCTCCTGAATTACATCCAAATGGACAACTCTTTTTTTTTGACTTACAGATAGCTGCCACCCCTTTATTGTTAATATATTATTTAGTCACTATTCATATCTTTTTGATAACTTTATTTTGAATGATATATTTCTTTTGCTTTTTCTACATACTCATCTTTTAGTCTGAATATTCTTATGTTTTCTCTAATGTATTCAATGCTATCTTGGTCAGCTATTTCATCCAACATAAGATCAACTCTTTTTAAATCTTCAATAAGACTATCATTTATCATGAATTCTCCTAATGACAACTCTAGTTCGCCTGAACTTGTAGTCATTTTTTCTTGTCTTTTGCCTTCTTTCATTATAAGTATTGGATCTGTCCATGTACCTACAACACTCATATAAATCTCAAATTTTTTTCCTTTAATTAATAACTTCATAATCTCACTCTCCTATGATTGTTTAATTTTTACTTACATTTTGTTTATTATTGTTGAATTTTGTTAATTTAGACATTTTTTAATTACTTATCAAAGATTTTCTTTTAAATCATAAAATTTATCCCACTTTTTACCACGTGCCAACTCTTCAGTTTTCACGAAATTTACTGTGAAACTTTTTGATCCAAGTTCACCATAGCCTTCATTAGGGCTACCTTTTTTCTTGTAATTTCTTATATTGTTATTTTTAGCAAATGCTACTGCTTCTTTTTTAGTTTTGAATGGTTGCCCATTATCTACTATAAGTACATATCTTTGATGTGTGCCCGTTATGCCCAAAGCATATTGTTCAAAGTAGTAGGTTGCAATTGCCCACCCTTTTTGTTCACTTATCTTTTGGATTTTTTTATAATCTGGTATATTGCTCATATATTATACCTCCTTTTTTAATATTACCTTCGATTACACTTTAATTTGTTATTTTTTGTGAACTATTTATTGCTGAAGCTTTCTAAGTTAACTTTGACTTTAATTTTTGGGAATGTTTATTACATATTGATTATATCATAATAGTTAATATTTGTCAACCTTTAAATGGTTTTTTAAGCTTTACTGTAATTATTTAATTAATATTCCTTGATATTAATTAAATGGTGCATTTTGACAATAAAAATCACAATTTGATGATTAAATATAAGGAGGAATGTATGAATAAACTTAGAAAGTTTCATAAGGGATTCACTCTTATTGAATTATTAGTAGTTATTGCAATATTAGGTATATTAGTACTCTTAGCAATGCCAAAATTTAAAGATCATATTGAAAACGCAAGAGTTGCTAACATTAAAAATGACGTTAAGGTTGCAGAAAGTATAGTTATGGAATCATTAATCAATGATAAAAATATTCCTAGTATATCTGACGATGCAACTAACGATGTAGAATTAGCCCCATTGGCTAAAGAAAATAAACTTTACGACATAAAAGGGAGGGTGAGCGAGGGCAATATTGAATCTGGTGAATATATTGAATTAGATAAATCAACCTTCAGCACTAAACTTAAAGGTAACTTTTATGCTAATAAAGGTGATGGCAAGGTATACTACTCAGAAGAAAGGACTGGGTCTATAGAAAATGGCGGAGGTAGTGAAGAAGGCGAAGATGAAGGCGAAGGCGAAGGCGGAGGCGAAGGCGATAAATCTGATTTAATTGACAAAAAAGAAGAGGCTGAGGGGCTAAAACCTGATGACTACGAAAATTTTACTGACGTTGAAAATGCTATTAATGAAGCTGTCAAAATTATTAAAGACGAAGATGCTACTCAAAAGGATGTTGACAACGCTCTAAAAGATCTAGAGGATGCCATAGATAAATTAACACCTAGTGATACTACTTTGTTAACTGATGCCGATTTTGAATTTATAGCTTATTCATCAGCACCCAACACTTATACGGTTGATGGTGAAAGTAAAAAAGGTTATTTTCATTATATAGGCACACATGAAAAAGTAAGAATACCTCATAAGATAATGGGTAATGAGATAAAAGATTATTATAGAATGTTCTGTTATAATGGCAGCACAAGTGAAAAGGTGGGAGCTAAAGCAGGAAGAAATGGAAAAGCTGTTACCAAAGTTGTAAGTAATAATCCTAGTGTGACTGATATGACATACATGTTCTATGGCTCCCAGTCAACCTCTTTAGACTTATTGAGCTTTGATACTAGTAATGTGACTGATATGACATACATGTTCTCTGGCTCCAAGGCAACCACTTTAGACTTATCAAGTTTTAATACTAGTAAAGTGACTGATATGAATAGGATGTTCGCCGGTTACCAGGGAACCAGTTTAGACCAGGGAACCAGTTTAGACTTATCAAGCTTTGATACATCCAATGTGACTAATATGGAATCTATGTTCCAAGAATCCCGGGCAACTAGTTTAAACTTGTCGAGCTTTGATACATCCAATGTGACTAATATGTCACTCATGTTCTGGAGGTCCCATGCAACCACTTTAGATTTATCTAGTTTTGATACATCCAATGTGACTAACATGTATGCCATGTTCCGGGAAGCTAAGGCAATCTCTTTAGACCTAAGTTCATTTAACACTAGTAACGTGACTCGTATGTATAGCATGTTCGACAGCTCCCTGGCAACCAAATTAGACTTATCGAGTTTTGATACTAGCAAAGTGACTGATATGTCCAGCATGTTCCAAGCTTCCCAGGCAACCACTTTAGATTTATCTAGTTTTAATACATCCAACGTGACTCATATGTTACTCATGTTCTATGGCTCCAAGGCAACCACTTTAGATTTATCTAGTTTTGATACATCCAAAGTGACTGACATGTATCGCATATTCCGGGATTCCAAAGCAACCACAGGATATGCTAAGACACAAACAGATGCTAATAAGTTTAATGGTTCTAGTTATAAGCCAGATGGGTTAATTTTTAAAGTAAAATAATAAGCTTACAATAAAAGATAACTTAGTTAATCTAAGCTATCTTTTAAAATGTAAAAA
>DUQJ01000101.1 GCA_012837865.1 Clostridiales bacterium
CCACCACCAATATAACCGTCTTTTATAAGTTCATCAGCCTTATCTAAGGTTAATACTGATATTAAACTTTCTTTATCATCTTTATCTAATAATACACCTTCTATATCTGTTAAGAAAACAAGCTTTTCTGCTCCTATTGCAGAAGCTACAGAACAAGCTACATCATCTGCGTTTATATTATAGCTTTCAAAATTATCATCTAATCCAATTGGTGCAATCACTGGTACAAAATCATTATCTATTAATGTGTTGATTAAATCCACATCAACTTCTGTTATATTCCCAACCAGACCTATGTCTTTTCCATTAGGCATTTTTTTCTCTACCTTTAATGTAGCTCCATCTTTTCCACTTATACCAACAGCCTTTAGTCCCAGTTCTTCAAGCATTTGAACTAAACTTTTATTAACCTTGCCTAAGACCATTTCAACTAATTCCATTGTTTTATCATCTGTTACTCTTAGTCCATCAATGAATTTTGTTTCATAGTTTAATTTTTCTATCCATTTGTTAATTTCCTTGCCTCCACCATGTACTATAATAGGATGCATACCAACTAGTTTAAGTAGTGCAACGTCTTTAATAACATTAAGTTGTAGGTCTTTATCAAGCATGGCTGAACCGCCATATTTTACAACTACTTTCTTATTATTAAATTTTTGAATATATGGTAGTGCTTCTATAAGCGTTTGTGCTTTTACTAGCGATTGTGATTGATTGATAGTCATTTCTTTCTCCTTTTATTCCATTGTTATTTATACTTATAATATTTTAAGAACGGTAGTCGGCATTAATTTTCACATAATCATAGGTCAGATCACATCCCCATGCCGTAGCAATACTATTACCAGATTTCATATCAACAATTGCTCTTACTTCTTTTTGCGATAATATTAAAGTCGCCTCTTCCTCTGAATATTCTGTTGCCATTCCATCTTCGACAATTAAAAGCTTTCCCTCTGAACTTTCTATATATAAATCAACTTTATCAGGGTCAAATATAACTCCTGAATACCCCATTGCACAAAGTATTCTTCCCCAGTTTGCATCAGATCCAAATACTGCTGTTTTAACAAGGTTAGATGTAATTATAGATTTGCTTATTATTCTTGCAGTTTCCTCAGAATCGGCATTTACTATGTCAACTTGAAATAATTTTGTTGCACCTTCACCATCTGATGCTATTTGTTTTGCTAAATCTGTAGTTACCATTCTTAAAGCCTTACAAAATTTATCATATTCTTTGTCTTTCTTAACTATTTTTTCATTACCAGCTTCACCATTTGCAAGAATCAACAAAGAATCATTTGTTGAAGAATCCCCATCAATTGAAATCATATTAAAGCTATACTTTACATCTTCTCTAATAGCTTCCAATAACAATTCTTTACTAATATTAATATCTGTTGTTATAACTCCAAGCATTGTAGCCATATTAGGATGAATCATGCCAGAACCTTTAGCCATCCCACCAATTGTAATTGTTTTATCAAGAATTTTATATTCTAATGCTGATTCTTTAGTAAATGTATCAGTTGTTAATATCGCTTCTGCTGCTAATGTTCCAGATTCCTCTGTTGCTGATAATTTTGACTTAATAGTGTTGATACCCAAAACTATTTTTTCTATAGGTAATTGCTTTCCTATTACACCAGTTGATGCAGTAAATACAGCAGATGGTTTTATATTAAGACTCTCCGCTACAAGATTGGCCATTATTTCATTATTTTCATCACCTAGTTTCCCTGTACAAGCATTTGCAACTCCACTATTTAATATAATCGCTTGAACTTCATCACTATTCTCAACAATATTCATATCCCACTTTACTGGTGCTGCTTTAACTACATTGCTTGTAAATGTTCCTGCACCAATTGCTGGTTTAGAAGAATAAATTAAAGATAAATCCTTTTTTACTTTCTTAATTCCTATATGTGTACCTGCTGCTAAAAATCCTTTAGCTGATGTTACACCACCTATTATTTTTTTCATATTCTACTCCTATCTTTTAACTACAATTTGATATTTGTTTTGTTTTATGGAAATATAGGAACAATATTAAGTCCTTCATTTTCTTTTAAACCAAACATTATGTTCATATTTTGTACAGCCTGGCCTGCTGCTCCTTTAACTAAATTATCAATGGCACTAACTACAATTATACGATTAGTTCTATTATCAATTTTAAAATTAATATCCATATAATTACTGGCCTCTACCCATTTTGTTTCTGGGTAAACACCTTCTTCTAGAATTCTAATAAAATTTTCATTTTTATAATATTTATTATATATTTCTTTAACTTCATCATATGAATAATTTGATAATAGATTTGCATATGCTGTTGTATAAATCCCCCTATTCATCGGAACTAAATGAGGAGTGAAATTAATTGCAATATCATTTCCACAAGCCATACTAAGTTGTTCTTCGATTTCAGGTGCATGCCTATGTGTAGATATTCCATATGCTTTCATTGATTCATTCACTTCACAATATATAGTATTAAGTGATACTGATCTTCCGGCTCCTGATACTCCCGATTTAGCATCTATAATTATTGAGTCTTTATCTACTAAGCCTTCCTTTAATAGAGGATATAAACTTAATATAGAACAAGTCGGATAACATCCTGGATTTGCAATTAATCTTGCATTTTTAATATCATCCCTATAAATTTCACTAAGTCCATATACAGCTTCTTCAACAAATTGAAAGCTTTCATGCTTTATATTATACCACTTTTCAAATACAGCCTGATTATTTAGTCTAAAATCTGCACTTAGGTCAATAACCTTAGCATTTGATAGTATATCTTCGTTTATTAAGGAAGATATGTAAGCATGAGGAGTTGCAGTAAAAATAACATCAACTTCTTTTGCCATATCAACTAAATTATCTTCAACACATATATCTCCAACTATATTAAGCATATTAGGATATACCTCATCATATCTTTTTCCCACATATGATTTTGACGAATAGTATTTAATTGTTACATCCTTATGTCCCATTAATAATCTTACTAATTCTTGACCTGCATAACCGGTCGCTCCAATAATTCCAACCTTTATCATATAATCCTACCTTTCATTTTTCATAATTATACATCTATTGTTACTTTTATGCAAGCCTATTGTTTAGATCTTTTATTTTGATTAAATAATTATACACTAGCATCACTTATAGCTTCGCATGAATAATAAATTAATTATTTGTAAATATCTATTGCATAATATTTTAATATGATGTATATTTATAAGTAAATATTTAATTAAATGGAGGTCAATTATGAAAGAGAAAGTAATATTAGCTTATTCAGGCGGTTTAGATACAACTGCAATCATACCATGGTTAAAAGAAAACTATGATTATGATGTTATATGTGTATGTATTGATGTTGGACAGGGAAATGAATTAGATGGTTTAGAAGAAAGAGCAAAGTTATCAGGTGCTACTAAATTATTTATCGAAGATGTAACAGAAGAGTTTGTAGACGATTATGTAGTTCCATGTGTAAAAGCAAATTCAATATACGAAAATAAATATTTATTAGGAACTGCAATGGCCAGACCAGTGATTTCTAAAAGATTAGTAGAAATTGCAAGACAAGAAGGTGCTACTGCTATATGTCATGGTGCAACAGGTAAAGGAAATGACCAAGTTCGTTTTGAATTAACAATAAAAGCCCTTGCACCTGATTTAAAGATTATTGCTCCATGGAGAATATGGGACATTCAATCTAGAGAAGAAGAAATTGAATACTGTAGACAACATGGTATTGATTTACCTTTTTCAGCTGATGATTCTTATTCAAGAGACCGTAATTTATGGCATATTAGTCACGAAGGTTTAGAATTGGAAGATCCAGCTCTAGCACCAAACTTTGATCATTTATTAACACTTAGTGTTTCACCAGAAAAAGCCCCAGACAAGGGGGAAGTTATCTCTTTATCATTTGA
>DUQJ01000102.1 GCA_012837865.1 Clostridiales bacterium
ATATTATTTAATGAAAATATTATAAAAAAGATTATTATTAATATTATCATTCCCAATGTAAATTCTGAAATTCTAAAAACCGTCTTCATGCCTTTGCTTATTGCATAAAATACTAAAGCAAACATTGTTAAAATAAAAATAAAAGCCCTTGTATTAGGCATCATAGTTAGTTGAATAGTAAAAACATATATATTAATTCTAGATGAAATTAAAACCAACATCCAAGTTGCAATAACTATCATAAGAAACTTACTTATAATTTTACCAAAGACAATATTTGAAATTTCATAAATATTTTTGCCTTGGTTTTTCTTCATTAAATATAAAATACAACTTGTTAATCCTATAATTATTAAGTAGGATATCAATACCAATAATATTTCATTATCTTTTCCACCAAATATAATATTTGGTAACTGTCTCATAGCAGGAGATAATGATAATAAGATAAACAAAAATCCTGCTTGCCTTATAGTTAAATCTTTGCTCATACTAATCTCCCCCTTTATAATAATAATGACCTAGTAATTTGAGATTTAATCTTAATATTATAATTAATATTCTTAATTATTTCTTTCCATTCTTCGTTTAAATCTTTTAAATCAAGATTATTTAATACCTTTCCTTGAATATCAAAAATATCTATCCCCGATGATATCGAATAATTAATTGCTTTATCACACAAAGTGTTGATATAATCCTCTTGTCTTTCTGACAGTGAATCTATTATATCAAGTTTATTATTTTGATTTATTATTTCTTCCATTATATTTAAATTCTCAGCTTTAATTTCTTTTATTGTTGAATATAGTTTCAAGTTAATATTTATATGAATTTTATTATTTATAATAATAGGGTCAAATTTTACACTTGGATTAGTAATTAATAAACCATCACCGTTATCAAGATAAACAGGAAGTGTTTTAATATTATTTTTCAGTAAATTATATCCTAATGAAGTATTGCTATCAAGATAGTCATATAGTTTTAAATCTTTAAATACCGAAAGACCCTCGACCGTAAAACCATTTTCTAGAATAATTACATAAGGAATTAATATTGGTTTATTATTTTCTATTACATTAAATAAATCAGAGATTTTATTGTTAAATCTTTTGATTTTTTGTTTTTCTTTTTGATTAATTGCATCTAAATCTTTATGAATAGTAGATTCATCATTTATTGTGTTTACTAAAAACTTACTAGCATCCATATCTTTTGTAACAAATACAAATGCATTCATTTTGATAGTTTCATCCCTAGATAAGTAATCAATATAATTAGATAATCCTAACTTTCCAGCATCTTCACCTATTAAATAAAATGATGTATGAGCAATAGATATATTTTTATTATTATTCTTTTTTAAATCCTCATATGCTTCAAACATATTCTTTCCTTTACCCGAAATTGTCTTTACAGACATTTCATCACTTCCAGAGTTTGAACTTTCGCTAAAAACTGCTGTTAAAACAATTTTATTTTCTAAATAATCTATACTTAAAATATGAATAAAGTCAATTTCATCAATTTCTGTTTTGTTGAAATCTGCCGAGCACCCACATAAGAGCATTGTCATAAAAATCACTACAATTAGTTTTTTCATATATTAATTATTTTCCTTTCCCTGTGAGAGCCTCGTTCTAAGGTATTTTATAGGAAATCTAAATATAGTGTCCTGAATATTCCTTTTATCATTATTAACAAAAGGATATAAATATGAAACCCCATAGCTTTCCAATCCAGCTAAATGAGTAATAATAAAAATAAAGCCAATACCAATTGCAAAAAAACCTCCTATAGATGCTAATATTGATAAAGCAAATCGTAAAACCCTTAAGCATGCACTAAAATCTTGATTAGGCATCATAAATCCAGCAATTCCTGATATTGATACTATTACTACCACTGTTGGAGATAGTAAATTAGCCTCTATAGCCGCTTGACCTACTACAAGACCACCAAGTATAGACATTGCAGTACCTACTGTTTTCGGTAGCCTTAAACTAGCCTCTATAAGTATTTCAAATGCAATTAATAATCCTATAACTTCAAAACCTGATGAAAATGGGACATTTACTTTAGAATTTTGTATTGATAATGCCAACTGTACCGGCAGCATTTGATTTTGGAATGTTGTAGTTGCAATATAATATGATGGTAAAAACAAAGTAAGAATCATTGCAATATACCTTATCATTCTTAAAAATGATGCAATAATAAAATGATTTCCATAATCATCAGGGGATTGCATTAACATAACAAATTGGCAAGGTGCAAGGTATACAAATGGCAGTCCATCTACAATAATAGCTGCTTTTCCTTCTGTTAAATTAGCAGAACATCTATCAGGTCTTTCAGTATACATAAGTTGAGGAAATATACTTAATTTGTTTTTTATTAAATGTTCTTCTAGAAATGCTGGTGTGGAAATATTATCTATACTTATTTTATTAATATTCTTTCTTAAATCATTAACAATATTCATATCTACAATATCGTTTATATATGCTATTGCAACATCAGTCTTTGATAGTTTCCCTACTTTAAAATGCTCTATAACTAGTTCTTCTGTTCTTAGTCTTCTACGTATCAAGGCAGTATTGGTTCTTAATACTTCAATAAAGGAATCTTTAGCTCCTTTCATTACTCCTTCATCTTGTGGTTCAGATACTGATCTTTTCTCAAATGCTCTTAAATCGAATAATACAGCCTTTTTTTCTTTATCAAATATAAATGCAGCCATACCACACATGGTTGCAGTAATCATATCGTTGTAGTCATCAGTAATTGATACAAATGGGTTAAATGTTTTACCATTTAATAAATCATTAATTATTTCAGATTCTAAAACTGCTTTGTTAAATCTATCCTCAGTAATAATTGGATTAAGCACCATTCTTCCTAATATAGTGGAATCAACTAATCCATCTACACATATTAGATGTATTTTAATTTGTTCATTTATTATTATAGGGCTTATTTGTATATCTTCACTTTTTGAAAATTTTTCTTTTAAGAAATGAGAATTTATTATCTTTGACTTATAATTTACTTCCATGGTCAACCCAATCTTTAGCTCTAACAACATCATCTTCTGTAGGAATAGTTAAGTTTGTTTCATCACATAGATATTTTGATTTAACGTAAGCTGCTCTTTCCTCAGAATCCACTTTGTTTATTGTATTAAATATTTCCCTTTTTTCTTTATTATTATATTCCATATATTGTTTCCTCCTTGAATAAATTGATATTTATTTTATATACTAATTTTATTATTTCCAAAATGATGAAAAATATTACAATGCAACAAAAAAATAGCAATGATATTTATTATTAATAATTATCATTGCTATTTCTATATAAAATACATATTTATTCAGAAGCTAATCTTTTTTCTCCTTCAATTGCTTGAATTGGAGCAATGTTTTGAGTAAATTCTAATGTACCTAGATATTCACCTTTATCATTTCTAACTGCAAAATATCTAATTAAGACATATTTATCGCCCATCTTAATCCAGAAATCTTCTACATCTTTTTTTCCTGACTTTAAATCCTCTACAATTTCTTCAACTATATGAACACTAGCAGGAGGGTGGCAATTACTTATTTCTCTTCCTAAAACAGTTTTGGGACGAGCAAATATTCGTTCCTTACCTTGTGAAAAATATTTTACACGACCTTCTTTATCTACAAAAGTTATATCTATTGGTAAAGTATTTAGTATTGAATTGATTTCTTCTGGCATTAATATTCCAGAATCAAATTCAACACAACCTTCCTTAACAATATCTTTACCTTCAGTAATCGCTTCTTCAACCATATCATCTGTCTTTGGTTTCCATTTACTTAAAGGTTCTATAATTGTATATCCTATCTCTTCTTCATTTTTTGCAATTTCATACCATTCGTCTTCTGTAATAGTATCTAATGCCATAGGAAATAAAATATTTTCTTCTTTAAAAATCATTTCTTTAATTTTCTTATTAGTTTCTTTGATTTTATCAGCTATTATTTCCTTTGATTTATTTTCATTTAATAATTTTATAATACCTTTAATTTCAGCTCTTATTTCATCATCAACACCCCACATAACTTTAGGTGGTGCCGTTATATTGTATTTTTCAAGATAAGGAAATAGCAAATTCTCTTTTCTACTATAATGCTTATCAATTTTTAATAATTTAGAATATTTTTTTAATAAATTATCAATAGTTTCTGGAGCTTTAATAAATTGTTCTAAAGCTGGTGTAATAGAATTATTAATCAAATTCTCAATTGCATTATTTTCTAATTTGAAATTAAATATTGGATGACCTGGTATACTTTCAGCATCTGTAGGTTGATGAATCTCATCAATAGATCCTTTAAATACAGCTGCATGCACATCACAAAGCCTTTGTATCTCTTCTACTGGCATACCTTCTTTAACTAATTCTGTTTCCATTGCTGAAATCTCTAATGCTGAAACATCTTTGATAAGATCTGCAAAACGTTCTTGTACATCTTCAACTGTTTTGCCATCATGTAACTCTAAAATCAGTTCTTTTAAAACTTTTTGTCGTTGTTCTCTATTATTTATTATTTCACTCATTTTATACCTCCTTAAATCTTCCACCATTCTCTTCCGTCTCTAGCTAATAATTCAAAAGATCTCATTGGTCCAAATGTGCCTGATTCATAATTAGGAAATTGAACTCTCTTTTGTTCTCTATATTTAATTATTTCATCTGCAAATATCCAAGCTGCTTCTACTTCATCCCATCTAGAGAATAATGTTGAGTCTCCTCTAAGTATGTCATATATTAATCTTTCGTATGCTTCAGGTGTATTTCCCTGAGAGTGACTAATATGACTCGTGTCCATTTTATTAGTAACTATATCATTGTGGGTGTTAAAATCTTTGGTATTAAATTGGAAAAACACACCTACATTTGGTTGGATTCTAATTACTAGTAGATTAGGTTCTTGCATATTATGGTCTTTAAAATAAAGAATATTAGGTAATGATTTAAATTGGACAACAATTTCAGCCGAAGTTGAACCTAGCCTTTTACCTGTTCTTATATAAAATGGTGTTCCAGCCCATCTAAAGTTATTAACTTGGAGTTTTAATGCTACAAAAGTCTCTGTATTGCTATCTTTTGGTACATTAATTTCATCCCTATATGCAATCACTTTTTCTCCATCAATTATTCCCTGATCATATTGTCCAAAAATAACATTATTCCTTAGAAATTCTGGTGTTATATCCTCAATGGCTTGAATTACCTTTAATTTTTCATTTCTTATTGAATCTGTATTTAAATTAATTGGTGGCTCCATTGCAACCAATGACAGTATTTGAATTATATGATTTTGTATCATATCTCTTATTGCGCCAGAATGTTCATAGTAGCCACCTCTAGTACCAACACCATGCTTTTCTGATAAAGTAATTTGTACATTATCTATAAATTTATTACTCCAAAGAGATTCAAAAATCAAATTCGTAAACCGTAATACCATAATGTTTTGAATCATTTCTTTCCCAAGATAATGATCAATCCTATATATATCTTTTTCATGAAAAGCTTCTAATATTCTTTCATTTAATTTACTTGCAGTTTTTAAATCCTTTCCAAATGGTTTTTCAATAACCAATCTGCTCCAGGCATCTTTTCGATTCGCCATATTACTTATCTGAATACCCTCAACTATAGTTTCAAAATATTCTGGTGCAACTGCAAGATAAAAAACTTTATTTCCTTTAGTCTTCTCTTTTATATCCATTTTATCTAAATATGTTTTTAAATCATCATATCCACTCATATCTCTAAAATCAAATCTATAATAGTGAATTTTTTCTCTTAGACGATTCCAATATTCACTATCAATTTCATTTCTTGAAAACTTTATTAGAGCTTTATATATCTCATCTCTATATTCTTCACTTGTTTTATCACGTCGCCCAATTGATACAATTGAGAAATGTTCTGGTAATAATTGATCATATATTAAATTATAAAGTCCTGGCATAAGCTTCCTATGAGTTAAATCACCCGTCCCACCAAATATAATAAATATTGCAGACAAGTCTTTTTCAGTTCTACTATTTAAAATCAAATAAGATTCCTCCTTTTTAAAATCAGCCAATCCAATTTGTATGGAATATTCCTTCTTTGTCTATTCTCTCATAAGTATGTGCACCAAAATAATCTCTCTGTGCTTGAAGTAAATTAGCTGGTAGATTTTCCGTTCTATAGCTATCATAATATGATAATGCACTAGTAAATCCTGATACAGGCACTCCAGATTTTATTGCATTAATAACTACATCACGCCAATCGTTTTGATATTCCTCAATTATATTTTTAAAATAATCTTCCAGTAACAGATTATTAATATTCTTGTTTTTATCATATGCATCTTTAATTTTATTTAAAAATTGTGCTCTAATAATACAACCACCTCTAAAAATCATTGCAATACTTCCCAAGTCAAGATTCCAACCATATTCTTTTGAAGCTGCATTCATTAATCCAAAACCTTGTGCATATGAGCATATTTTACTTGCATATAAAGCTCTTCGTATTGATTCTATGAATTTCTCTCTATCTTCAATCTTAATTGCTTTTGGACCTTTTAAAATTTTACTAGCAGCAAGTCTTTCTTCTTTCATAGAAGAAATATATCTTTCATATACAGATAAAGTTATTGTTGGAATTGGAACTCCAAGATTAAGCGCCGCCTCACTCGTCCATTTTCCAGTACCTTTTTGACCAGCAGAATCTAATATTAAATCTATATAATGTTTTCCTGTTTCATCATCTTTTTTAGCAAATATATCTGATGTTATTTCTATTAAATAACTATTTAATTCACCTTTGTCCCATTCAGCAAATATTTCTTGGATTTCCTCGGGGTTTAATTTCAATACATTTTTCATTAAAGAATATGCTTCACTTATTAATTGCATATCTGCATACTCTATGCCGTTATGAACCATTTTAACAAAATGTCCTGCACCATTATCACCAATGTATGTACAGCATGGTTCACCATCAACTTTTGCAGAAATATCTGTAAGAATAGCTTCAACTTTCTTATAAGCCTCTTTGTCTCCACCTGGCATTATTGCTGGACCAAATCTTGCACCCTCTTCTCCACCTGAAATACCTGTTCCTATAAAATAAAGACCTTGGGATTTAATATAAATATTTCTACGTATAGTATCTTCAAAATGAGAATTGCCACCATCAATAATTATATCACCTTTAGATAACAAAGGTATTAATTGGTCAATTGTGCTATCTACAGGGTCTCCTGCCTTAACCATTAATATTATTTTTCTGGGTTTTTCTAATGATTCAGTAAATTCTTTTAATGTTTTAAAGCCTTTTAAGTTAAAACCCTTAGCCTCTTTTACTAATTCGTTTGTTTTTTCTACTGATCTATTGAATACAGATACAGAATAATTATGATCTGCAATGTTTAATGCAAGATTTTTACCCATTACAGCTAATCCAATTACTCCAATTTGTTGTTTTTCCATATTTACCTCCCTATTTATAAGATTAATATCTTTATTGAATTCTAAACTTAATACTATCATTTATTCAGTGACTTAATCACATGGTTAAAATTTCAACTCATCAAATATTTCTTTTACTGTTGTTATCTTATCTAATTTATATGTTCTTGAACCACAAAATACTAATCCATTATCAACATCTCCCTTAACTGCATTAATTAATGCAGCTGTTATACAATAAGGTGTTGTTGCTGGATTACATTTTTCCAAACATTTATAACATTTATTAACTGATATTCTACCCTCTTTTGTACGTTTTATAAATGCATTATTAATAGCCCTGCCTGGCAAACCTACAGGACTTATTGCTATAGTAATGTTATCTTTATTTGCATTGATATAGGCTTGTTTAAATTCATCACTTGCATCACATTCTACAGTTGTTACAAAACGGCTTCCAATTTGAACTCCATCCACACCAAGTAAAAAGACCCTCTTAATATCTTCTTTATAAAAAATTCCACCTGCAAATATCACAGGTATCTTTTTATTATATTTTTCTTCATATTGAGTCTTGATTTTAATTACTCCTTTGACTTCTTTATCAAAATCAATATCATTTATATTATCTAATTCTTCTTTTTTAAATGCTAAATGACCACCAGCTTCTGGCCCTTCAATAACAATAAAATCAGGAATTCTATTATGTTTTTTATCCCACATTCTTAAAATTACTGCAGCTGCTTTCTCACTTGATACAATAGGTGCAATTTTCACAGAATAATCCTTAGTTAATTCAGGTAGGTTTATAGGTAATCCAGCACCAGAGATTATTATATCTGTTCCAGCCTTACAAGCTGCCTCAACATACATCTCATATCCTTTAGTAGCAACCATTATATTTACACCAATTACACCATTGTTAGAATTTTCTTTAGCTAATTTAACATGCTTATTTATAGCTTTTAAATTTGCTTCAAGTGGTTTTTTAGCAAACTCCGGTTCGTCATATCCTATTTGTGCTGTTGAAATTATACCAACACCACCTTGTCTAGCAACTGCGCTAGCTAATTTATTTCTACTTATTCCAACTCCCATACCACCTTGTATAATAGGAATTGTTACAGTAATATCACCAATAATTAAAGGTTTCATTTCCATAATAACCACTCTCCTTTTTAACTATAAAAATATACTTTGGTTATCAAAGTATTAAATTTATTATAAAGGGATGATTTAGATTTGTCAACACAAATAGATATAATTTCTATACTATATAGTTTTAATTACTACATCCATATCTTGCTTTTGCTGGCCTACCTACAATATTCCCGAAATTATGCATCAAGGTTGATTGAACACTAGATATATCAGTTTTATTTTTCTTTCTATTTCTATGATCATTAAACTGTCTAAGAAATTTTATTAACTCTGGTTTAGTATTACTATCAAATTCAATAATTTCTAGTAAGTCATTTAAATAATCTATACTTTGATATGATTTTAATAAAAAATCAATTTCTTCTAAATCATCATCTTGAGAGTCTAGCTCATTTTTTAATTCACCTAATGAATTTTGGTACTTCTTGAGTTCATTGAAATTACTGATCTCAAGTATATTGCTTACTACGACTTTGAGCTTTTCAGCATTAGTTTTGTATTTGGATTGAGTTTTGATATTATACTCTTTGGTTTTCTTTTTACCACGCTTTAAGATAGCATGAGCATGGTTAGACATTACCTCAATAACCATATCCATAAATTCTTTTCTCTTAAAGTATAAAAACATAGCTAAATAACTATATTTCTTGTGATTATCTCTGAATTTTTCTATTCTAAATTTATCGTATCTCTGAATATGTGTACTGAAATATTGGACTTTATTTTCACTTAGAAAGCTTAAATCAACGTTATTTCCATACTCATTAATCTCTTTAATTAGTTTCAATAATTCTTTCACTCCGCTTGAACTAATATTAACAGATGTATTTTTTATTCTAGAAAATGATGATATTCCATTTTTCTCTAGATTAAGCAACTTGTCTAGATTATCCTTATTCTCCAACTGGATATATATCTTTTTATATATAGTATCATCAGTTGTAGCAATGGCTTTGGAAATTAACTCTTCTATAGTTGAAATAGTTGGTAAAATAATTTTTCTGCGATTCAGTTCTTCTATAAATTTTTTAACCATAATAAACTTACTTCCTGTAGATAGGGCTATGTTATATGCAAGCCTTTCAACTTCATCATCCATGCTAAACTTTCTGTAACTTAGGTTTTTACATATATCTTGAAAGTGCCTTGATTTAGTAGCTCTTATATTCCAATAATTCCTAAGATTACTAGGGTTACAGTGGAGCTGCTCAGCTACATGATTTATGATAGAAGCAGGAATAAATTCATGTAAATTTAAAATTGATATTCCTCTGGCTTTAAGAAATAAGTACTGAAGTGCATACCCCAAAGAAATCGAAGATCTATCAAATTTTTTTATTCTATTTATTTCATCGGTAGTTATAAAGAATTCAGTTGCAATATTTTTTTCAGAGAAAAATGAACTTACTATTGCATTTCTTTCTTTATTGCTTAAAACTGAATATCTAAAGTTCATCACATTTTGTCCTTAATTTCTCTATGTAATTATAATAGGATTGTTTGCTTATATTAAGTTCTCTCTGAATTTCGTTAGCCTTCATTTCTCGTTTTAAAAACTTCTCATAATATAGTCTAAACTCTTCAAGAGATACTTTAGGATGTCTTCCAAATCTACGTCCTTCTAAAACTGCTTTCCTTCTACCTTCTGAGGTTCTACTTACTATCTTTTTTCTTTCTTGCTCAGCTACTTCTAAAATAACATCTAAAAGGGCATTAGCCATTATTTCTAAAAATCCTTCATTTTCCTTTATCTTGTCAATTATAAATTCCTTCAGGTAGGGCATATCTAAACAAACTATATCTATATCTTGTTTTATAAGAAATAATATTAGATCCTTTGTTTCTTTACGATTCCTGCCTAATCTATCGATTTCTTTTATTACTAAAGTGTCATCTGGCTTAATTAGAACTAAAAGTTCATTTAGACCTTCTCTATTTAAGGTTGATCCACTATATTTATCTGAAAATATAAATCTTTCATTTACTCCATGTTTAACTAATGCATCTATTTGTCTGCTTAAACTTTGATGTTTAGTACTTACTCTGCAATATCCGTATATCATAATTCCACCACCCTCATAATAACTATTTTATTATTTAAATGGATTTAAGTATAGATTTATTTAAAATAAATTTTACTTAGGTATATAAATATAATTATTAGGAATTCTTAGACTATAAGTAAAACCTATTAGATAGGGTCTAAAATATTATAAGTTTATTGACCTTTATTAGCTAAATAATCTTATCTAAGAATAAAAGATAAATATAACGGAATGACTATAAAACTTATCGTTATGACAATAAAACTTGACATAGGTCTTATGAAGTGCTAAAGTCATAATATAAAATAAATATTTCAGGAGGATAATATGAAAAAAGAAGAAATTTTAGAAAAGGCAAGACGAGAAAATAAAGATGAGCGAGAGGAACAGGTTACCATAAGAGCTAACAAGATAGGATGGATGAGCGTGTCTGTTGTTGCAATTTTTTTAATTGTTTGGAGGGATATTCATAATGAATCAGCTTCTGATATAGTTATGATTATAATGGTTCAGTTCATTGCAGCTTCATCTTATCGGTATGTTAAAATGCCTGAGAAAAAAGTTCTCTTAGTATGTATAATAACTGGTATTATAGCTTTTGGTCTTTCGTTTGCTTCGTTACTTAGTCAGTATGGAGTCTTTTAGTTATGAATAAAGATAAAGAATTAGTGCTAAAAAATCGTTTAAAAGTTGCACGAGCAGAAAAGAATATTTCCCAACAGGAGTTATCTAATTTAGTGGGAACTTCACGCCAAACTATAAGTTCTATTGAAACAGGACAATTTGGACCTACTGCAAAGCTTGCATTAGTCATTTGTATTGCTTTAGATAAGAAGTTTGAAGAGTTATTCTACTTTGATTAAAAGAATACGTCCTTTTTTATTTTAAACTTGTAAGCCCTCTGGTGTCACTTAGTTTAGAACAACTTTGATGCATAATTTCGGGAATATCGTAGGTAGGCCTGCTATTCTAGCAAAACCTTTAATAACATAATAAGTCCAAGTATGCAAATATTAGTATAAGCTAAACCTGCTAACAGGATATAGAAATCAAACTAATATTTATACACTTGGACTATGTTTCATTTTTTATTATTCTTTATTATTATTTACTACCTTTATTCTAACATTAGCACGTCTTAATTTATTTCTTGCTATTCTTAATTTTTTTTCATTTGAATCTGTCTCGATTATATTTTCAGCATAAGCTTTTGCTTTTAGTGTTCTGTCATAATCAATATCTTCAGCCCATTCAAATGTTGTTGCTGCAACAAGAACTAATTCTTTTGATACACTTATAAATCCACCTATACAAGAAGCTCTTTTTATA
>DUQJ01000103.1 GCA_012837865.1 Clostridiales bacterium
ATATTTTATTAACCGCTATTATCTCGACGGCAATAATTATTTTATCAGAGAGTCTTGCTCCTGTCAACCTTCTTTTACAAATTAATCATAAGTGCTGCTTTACCTTCTTAATTTATTTTCAAGAAGGTTGTTTGTATACAACAACTGCTTGACTTCCCATTTGTACCCATGCTTCTATAAATTCTGATTTATTTACCTTAATATTTTGATTTGCTTTCAATGGATCATTTATGTAAACATGCTCATTTGAATATCCTGTTATTACTACAGCATGTTCTCTATAGGTTATTTTAACAATTCCAGTAGGCGTATGCCATATTTCAAACATTTCTTCTGGCAAAGGTTTATAAATACTATTTGCAACAACCCATATTGGCATATTGTCTGAGAGCATATGTAATAATACTTCAAAATCTACTCCTGTAAAATCAATCACTTTATCAGGCATATATTTTTCAGCTAACTCAGTTATTGGCCCATGATATACTCCGTATCCATCATTTTTAATATTATACATATCCCCCACAAAACCATCATAAGGATTCCCAAAGGTAATCTTTCCATCTGCATCTTTAAAATAATTAGTAGTATCTTTTTTTATTGCTTGAGCAAGCTCTAATTTATCTACATCTACATCCATATATTTAAGAACCATAGCAAGGGATGTTACCTCACAGCCCCTTGGTAGTTCCGGATACTGCTTAATCACTGGAATATTTAAAATAATCTCTTCAGGTATTACCCGGTTTAAATCCCATATTACATCTGTATTACTTTTCCAGTAGATCTTATCATAGGAATTTCTTTTTGCGTAATACACAGCACTTTCTAATTTATTAAAATCCTGTACACCATAATCCGTCATAATGATAAAGGGTTCATAATTATTCCATATCCATTCTTCAGTTTTAGCATCTATAACAACTGAACGCTTATATTCTTTCCCATAATCTATAGCTACTTCTATCGTATCAAAATATCCTTTTATTTTATAACCTGACTTTACATAATATGGTTTATTCATATTATTAGAATCTATTATATCCTTATCTATAGGATTTGAATCTTTTTTGTTATTATCATTGAAAGGAGGATTTAGCCTTGAAACATATATAGCATTTGCATAATATGGCTGGATTTTATAAACTCCCACTACTATGATAAGTAATAGTAGTAAGATTCCCATTTTTTTCACTGACAAAACCCTCCCTTAAGTTTATTCTTCTTCCCTTTTGTTATTTTCTAAATCATCTTCATCTTCTATATCAGCTACAACCTTTGCTATACACACAACTTGTACACCTTCATGGACATTAACAAGTTTTACTCCTTGGGCATACCTTCCTAATGTAGATATTTGAGATACATTAATACGGATAATGACTCCTTCAGATGTAATCATTAGAAGCTCTTCTTCTTCACTCACCGAAGTAATTCCTATCACTTGGCCAGTTCTTTCTGTAATAGTAGCAATTTTCAGCCCCATCCCACCACGTCTTTGTGGCCTAAATTCATCAACTAGTGTACGCTTTCCTAATCCTTTTTCTGTTGCAACTAGGATTTCCTCACCTGGTTTAGGTACTGTTGCCCCCACCACTTCATCTTCTTGAAGCCTAATACTACGAACACCCATGGCAGTCCTGCCCATTGGTCTAACTTCGCTTGTAGCAAACATAATACCTTTTGCAGCTCTGGTACCAATTAAAATATTATCTGTATCCTTTGTAACATAGACTCCTATTAACTCATCATCTTCTCTTAAAGTTAAAGCAATAAGTCCACCTTTTCGAATGTTTTGGAAATCAGTTAAATTAGTCTTTTTAATCATGCCATTTTTAGTTACCATAGTTAAAAACAATTCTTCTTCATCATATTCTTTAATAGGAAATACAGCTGATATTTTTTCATCTTTATCAAGTTCTAGCAAGTTAATAATAGCTGTCCCTCTTGATGTACGCCCTGATTCACCAATTTCATAACCTTTAATACGATATGCCTTACCTTTATTTGTGAAAAACATAATATAATTATGACTACTTGTTACAAATAGGTTTTCAATAAAGTCATCTTCTATTGTATTAATACCAATAACTCCCCTACCACCCCTATGTTGTTGTTTATACATATCAAGCGCCATGCGTTTGATATATCCA
>DUQJ01000104.1 GCA_012837865.1 Clostridiales bacterium
GAGATGATTTTGTCATTCTCTAAACCAGCAGTTATGAATAGGCGACAATTAAATAGAAGACCTATAAGACAGTAAAGCAGATTATTTATATTCATAATCTCTTTCTTCACTTTTTCTATTAATGACTCTTCGGTTAGAGTAGGTAATGCAGACTCTTTCTCTTCTTTTAAATCTTTTAAATCCACTTGCAATTGCTCAAGGCTCTCTTTATAATTTTGTACGAAAGCTTCCACACCGTTGATCTCTATTGCATTAAGAAATTGCACTATTGTTGAAAGGTGTAATATTTTAGATAACTCTTTTTCCCCCTCTTTCATAGTATTTATATTTATTATCTCAACACCATTTACTAATAAAAAAGCCATGTCCTCATCTTTCTCATTATGCTTAACAATCACACTTCCTCCATAAAGAGATGCAGGAATAAGAAAATGATTCCAATAAACACAATTATCATATTTATCTATACTTTTAATTAAAACAAAAACCCCCTCTTTATAATAAATTCTAAATTTGTTATTCATAGATTCAATAATATATCCTCCTATTCTATTGGCTTCATAGGTCTTGCCATTATTCTCTTATTTCTTTATTTTGTGCACCGAGCTAAGCTATAGTATCCATTATTGATTGATAAACAGAAATGACTTTTTCATTTTCCAAACCAGCACTCATAAATGTACGAAGGGTAAATATAATACTAAAAAGATAGTAAAGTAACGTTTCTATTTTTTCAATCTCCTCATTAATTTTTCGCATCGATGTGCTTTCATTGAGAGTAGTTAATTCCGATTGTTTTACTTCTTGTAAGTTCTGTAAATCTTCTTGCAAAAGCTCTAGACTATTTTTATAATGTTGCATAAATGCATCAACACCATTTGCCTCTATTGCATTTAAGTATTGTGTAACAATTGCTATATCTAAATCCTTTAAGATTGATGCTTGATATTCTGATATTTTAAGAATCGAAATACCATCGATATCTAATAATAATGTTTCATAATGACTATAATATGGGGTGGCATATCGCCTTATCTCTACTCTTCCTCCATAAAGTTTAGCTTTAGATTTATTTTCATGATGATAAACACAATCCTCATGTTCTTTATCATTATCAATCACTACATATACCCCATTTTTATAATAAATTCCTTCCATATATATTATATATAATATATTCCTACTCTTTTAGGCTTCGTAGGTCTTGCAATTATTCATAATTTAATTCTCATCAATCTTCCAAAACCATTGTATCAACTATCAACTGGCATACAGTAGCTATTTTTTGATTTTCCAATCCTGCACTTAAATACGAATTGAAAGTGAATAGCACAATTAATATAGACATTAGCATTGTTTTTATATTTCGAATTTTACTCTGCATATCTTTTATTGAAGAATCATCAGTTAATGAAGATAGTTGCTCCTCCCTGTTATTTTTCAATTCTTCTAGCTTATTATACAGAAACTCCAAGTCTTTTTTATAATTTTCCACAAATGCATCAACTCCATTAATTTCAATACTGTTCAAGTATTGACAAACTAATGAGATTGATAACCAGTCGCTTACTGTATGACCACCGTAAGAGGGCATGGGTATAAATAAAAAAACTCCATTCACACTAATCCTAACATCTTCTCTATCTCCATTAGGCCACTCAAGATTAACAATCCCACCATAAAGACTTTGTTTTCGTTTCTTATTATTATTCAGAACACAATCATCATGTTCAATAATAGAATAATCAGGTTTATAAACATTTTCAATTAAAACATATATTCCATCTTTGAAGTAAATACCTCTCATAAGTCTTATAATATTTTCATATTTCCTACTCTAAAGGCTTCATAGGTCTTGCCCTTCTTAATTCAAATTATCTTTTATATCATCTAGTATACAGTAGTAGTAAACCAATAATAAAAACATTTCACTCCTCTGATTTACACCAGATTTCGAAATTCTATCGTTTTAGTTGCATTAATCATAAAGCTTGTCAAAACCTTACTACTTTGCGAATCTCGCTCCCGCACGATTGTGTCGTGTCGGGCTTTTAGATGTAAGCAAAAAGCAATTAGATTCCGACATACTTTTATTTCCCCTTCCACTTCATAACTGAATCAATTATTGAATTGCAATAAACATCTCGTGTTATCATTCGCTGATTAGGATGATATGTACTTAATAACAATTTATTGCCATATTGATACTCTTGAATGTGTGATTTAGAAATATCCTCGTATGATTTGTTACCAAAAATTTCAAACCATTCTTTTTGAAAGAATCTAAATGAACCACCAAAAATAAACACATCGGGATTTATAATCTCTATCTGCTCTTTTAATAATAAGTTGTATTTCGAATAGAAATCATTCATTTCTCTTACAATAGTAGCTGATACACCTGGTGGTTTTTTTACATTTATAAATACAGTTTTTTGCAAACTTTCAACAACTGGTGCATTCGCTGCAATTTTAGGATAACTTTCCAACTTTATATTATTTAATATTCCATACGTTGAATAAGCTAATGCTGTAAATGTCTTTGCCCAATCTTTATGTATTTCTTCTCCGTCTAGAAGTGAAGCTATACCTCCCCTCATATCATGAATATCATCTTCGGGACTATTTGCTTCTTTTAAAATCCATAATATTTTGACTGGTGCTTCTAAATACTGTTTTTCATCTATAATTCCATCACGCGTACATTTGCGTCCCAGTGCTTCATCAAATTTGTTTAGATTGTTTTCGATTTTAGAATTTAATGTTTTTATCATAGCTAATATTTTAAATAATTAATTTACATCTTTTTCCCCCGCCAACACCCCCGCCAACGACTCCCCCTGCTCCAAAACCCTATCCGCTTCCATCCTCGCTAAATCTGGTGGATAACCATATCGCATCAATATTTTTCTTACAGTGAGTCTCAGTTTTGCTCTCACATCATCTCTTCTGTTCCAATCAACAGTTGCATTTTTTCTGATTACATCAACTATGGTATGAATCAATTCTTTCATTTTGTCATCATCCAAAAAGCTTGTTGATTCATTTTCATTGAGCACACTGTAAAAAGCGTACTCTTCGGATGTGAGGCCAAGTTCGCCTGCTTTGTGATCTTCCAGTCGCATCTCTTTGGCAATCTCTGTGAGTTCTGCCAATACCTGTGCGGAGTCTATCTGATTGTTGTGATATCGTTTTACTACAGATTCCAACATTTCCGAAAACTTCTTGCCTTGTGCTATATTCTTGGTCTTACGTATTCTTACTTCGTCGTTTAAAAGCTTTTTGAGCAGTTCAAAAGCAACATTCTTCTCTTGCATATTTTTTACTTCTAGCAAAAACTCATCTGAGAGTATGCTCACAGATGGTGCTTTAATACCTGCTGCTTCAAATATATCTATTACACCTTCGCTTGAAAGAGCATTATCTATAATTTGCTTAATGGCTGTTTCTACTTCAAAGTCGGACTTACCCCCTGTTCCCGAGAACTTACTTATACGTGCTTTTACTGCCTGAAAGAATGCTACTTCATCTTTTATTGTTTCGGCATGAGGGCTGGGTATTGACATTGCA
>DUQJ01000105.1 GCA_012837865.1 Clostridiales bacterium
AAGCAGATAACTGTGAGGAATCAAGAGAGCGAATGTACAAGATAGTAGAAAAAGTGTATGGCGAGGCTTACCCAGATAGCCAAGACAACAAGTTTCTGAAGGCTATAAAATATGTATTGAGCAAGAATGTAATTCATGGGGATGGGTTGACTGGTTTACGTGAGAACGCTGAAGGTGCCCCAATTATATTCTCAGAATGGGAAATGAATAGTTCTAATGTTGTTAGAAAGGATTTTACAATGAATGACATGGTCGCTCATGGCAAGAGGGCTGCAATAAATGAAGAAAAGTCAAAGGCTGGAGGGAATAGCTTATTTGGATTAGCGAATATGGTTCAAGTAGAGGAGAAACTGAATCCAATAAATAAATATAAACCAACATATTTTAAGGAGGTTTTCAAACTTGAATAAATTTAATAACTTTAGAAATTACAATCCTGACATATACATGACAACTTTAAAAGGGAGTTCGAAAATATGAAATTTGATGTAATTATAGGGAATCCTCCTTATCAACTAAGCATTGGAAGTAGTGGACTAGCAAGTGCTTCTGCTGTTGCTATATATCATTTATTTATAGACAAAGCAATAGAATTAGATCCCAAATATATAACAATGATAACTCCTAGCAGATGGATGACTAGAAGTGCTGCAGGAGTATCTAATGAATGGATTGATAAAATAATAACATCAAATAAAATTAAAGAGATACACGACTTCTTTAATTCTGAAGACTGTTTTAATAATGTCACGATTCGTGGTGGAGTAAATTATTTTTTGTGGGATAATCAACATAATGACAAGTGCATATTTCATCAAAGGGATAAATCTGGGGTAATAAAAAAACATGAAGGTTATTTAAGCAACAATGATTCTAATGTAGTTATAAGAGACATTGTCGCTTTAAATATAATAAATAAAGTGATTGATATAGAAGGTAATTATTTAAGTGATAACTCAAAAAACTTTTCTTATTTAGTTAGCCCTACTGGCTTATTTGTTAAAGGTTCACTTTTGGCAGGTAGTTGGAAAGACTTTTCTATAGAATTAGACAAAGAACATACAGTAAAATACTACACAAGTAAATTTTTAAATGGTTATGAATTTGGTTGGATTAAAGATTCTGATATACAAAGAAATAGAGACTCAAGATATCTTCATAAAGTATATATTGCTGCATCAGGTGGAAATGAAAAATTTGGCAAGGTGCTTCCATATCCCAGATATAGTGAGCCAGGTAGTGTTTGTTCAGGTTCATATTTAATAATAGGTTATGATGCAAGCAAACACTTTTTTTCTAAAGAAGAGTGTTTAAATATAATAACTTACATTAAAACCAATTTTTTTAGGTTTTTGATAGATGCTAAAAAATCTACTCAACATTGTTCTAGAGCAGTTTATCAATTCGTGCCATTACAAGATTTCAGTAAACCTTGGACAGATTATGAGTTATATAAAAAATACAAGTTAACTGTGGATCAAATTTCATACATTGATAATAACATATTCCCTATGGAATAAAACATTATTATATTAGTTGACAAATTAAGATAACAAAAGTCAACTGTGGCCAACTTAAAAATAAAAGGAGGTTTTCAAATTTGAGCAATCGTATATATAAATTTTCATTATCATCTTTAAAGAAAGCACAAAGCAAGCTTAGAATTAAACCTGTTTGCACAGTCAACAAGGACAACTATGTCGACTATGCAAGCCATGTATTAAAATCATTACAAGGAGGTAATATATGACATCTATATATATACAATTTGTTGTAGCGTTTGACTTGATAGTCTTAATGTTTTTAATTATTTTTAATGTGCTTCCAGGGAAGTGGTACAAGTGGCATACTATACAATTGCAATTGATATTATCAACAGCATCTTTTGTAAGTGGATTATCAGGGTATGTATTGTCAATATATCATCGAAATTACATTCAAGAAGTAAACAGCTTATTTTACGATTCATTCCTAAGTATATTCTCATTATTTTATTTTATGGTTTTTATTTTATCGATATACAGATATATAACAGTTAATAAAGCACAAAAGAATTTGCAACATAAATACATTGAATTAAGCAAGTCAGAATATAAAATATTTAATGAGCTTAATTATACATTAGAAAACAAGATCTCACTAGAAAATAAACATGTATTAGATGATTTGGTATATCTGCCTAATGTTTCTTCGTATGCAGTTTATGGGGAAAAGCTCATTCTGTTTCCAGGTGCTAGACCCTTGCAGGAGATAGATGCTGGGTTTGTGTGTGTACAGATAAAAGATAACGTTTACGAATGTATATCCTATATTGACAAAAGTAAAGGAAAGTCATTTAACAAAATAGTAAATAAGTTTATCACATTTATGACGAGTTGTTTGCTTTTATTGGCGCCTGTTTTATTAACCTATACTGATTATGTTTACATTAAGGGAGGAAGTGTAGAAAACATATATAATCTACATTTTTTTAATGTGATGTTTATATCTGGTTCATTAGGAAGCAAATTATTTTACAAGGTCAAAGGGGGGAAGTGGCTATATTGGCTTTGCATTAGTTCAATTATACTTTCAAATTACTACTTGGTTGTTTATTTCAAATAGGAGAATGGAAGTTTATAAATCAATACATTACAAGGAGGCATTTAATGAGCAACTTAACTAGAAATAATTACAATCCTGACATATTGGAAACAATAGCCAACTTGTCTAACGACGAGGTTTTCACACCACCTAAGTTAGCCAATCAAATTCTTGATTTGCTTCCTGAAGAAGTCTGGAGCAATCCTAACTTGACTTTCTTAGACCCTGCAGTAAAAACAGGAATATTTCTTCGTGAGATTGCAAGTCGACTTATTGATGGCTTAGCTGACCAAATACCAGATCTACAGGAGCGCGTAAATCACATATTAACTAAACAGGTATTCGGAATTGGGATAACTGAGCTTACTACTTTGATGGCCAGGAGAACTGTTTACTGTTCAATGACTGCTAATGGTCCTTTTTCTATCGTGACTGAGTTTGACAATGAAAAAGGAAACATTATCTTCCCGGATACTAAGCATACTTGGAATGATAAAGGTAGATGTGAATACTGTGGGGCTAATGAGTCCAATTATAGTGGTGGAGCTAACAGAGAGAGCTACGCTTACCCATTTATACATGATAATTTTGAAAGGGAGTTCGGAAATATGAAATTTGATGTGATTATAGGGAATCCTCCTTACCAACTGAGTGATGGTTTAGAAGGTGGAAACAGTGCCAGAGCTTCTGCTATATATGATTTATTTATAGATAAGGCTGCGGAACTAAAACCCAAATATATAACAATGATTATACCAAGTAGATGGATGAGAGGCTCAGCTGAAGGTATTTCTGACAAGTGGGCTCAATCAATGATTAACAACAATAGCATTAAAATAATGCACGATTTTGAAAATGCTGATTCCTTATTTAATGACGTAGGAATAGCAGGTGGTGTGAATTATTTTTTATGGGATTTCGATTATAATGGGAAATGCAAATATTACTATCACTATGAAGATGGAAGAACAGAAAGTAGACTTGACTCACTCAATTCTTTTAATTCTGGGATTGTCATAAGAGAAAAAGAGTCTCATGACATATTAAAGAAAGTAATGAAAATAGAAAAAGACTTTTTTAATCATGACTCAAAAAACTTTTCCAGTTATGTAAGCCCTAAACATTATTTTGATAGGGGTGGACTATTAACATCGAATTGGAGAGATTATAAGACAGAAAAAAATGAAGAATATCATATTAAATATTATACAAGTAAGTCTACTAATGGAGTTTCCTTTGGATGGATAAAGGATGAACAAATACCTAAAAATAAAAAGGCTGTACCTCTACACAAGGTGTATATACCGGCAGCACATGGTGGGCAAAGCCAAGTACTGGGCGTGCCTAGATATGGAGAACCTAATAGTGTTTGCTCACAGACTTACTTAGTAATCGGATATGACTCAATAAATCACAATCTCACAAAAGAGAAATGTGAAAATATAATAACATACATTCAATCTAAGTTCTTTAGATTTATGGTTAAGATAAAGAAGAAGACTCAGAATGGACCTCGTGGAGTATACCAGTTCGTACCTCTTCAAGACTTCAGCAAACCTTGGACAGATGAAGAACTCTGCAAGAAATACAAGTTAACTCAAGAAGAAATAGATTACATTGAAGACAATATAGCTCCAATGGGAGAGTAGGAAAGCAGCAAAGAGAGATAAGACAGCCTATCATCCGAGAAAATAATGAAGCATTTTATGGAAAAAGGTGAAGGTGTATGGACATTAAGAAGGATATGTATACAAATGAAATAAGCTAAACTTAACTTGGTCAATTTCATGAAAAAAGTTAATAACAAAAAGTCTGATTAAAATAAGGAAGAGGTTGCTATAAGCATCTATTATTTTAATGCTGCAGAATTGAAAGGAGGTGATTAGAATGTCAAATTACATGTTGGCAGTAAAGTTAGTATCAGAAAAAGAAAATAAATTTGTTCTTATTGGTAAAGTAGTACCTCAATCAGAAAATAAGTATTATTTTTACAATAACTGTAATGGTGAATTGGCAAGTGAGTTTCTTCACTTCTATAGATATAATGAATTGGAGAAGTTTTCAATGTATGAATGTTTGTTATTTGAGATTACTTCTGGTTCTGGCACCTGTTACAAGCAATCAACATTAATACCTTCAAGCTTGAATGATTTTAGTGTTGTATTAGGAGGAGAAGAAGTAAAGGGTAAAGTAGAGCAAATTGAAGACTACTTTCAATTTACACCTCTTTAATGAAATATAAGTGTCCATGTTATCCTTATCTCATAGACCAAAGATGGGTTAATATTCTCAGGAAACACTAATGGAATAAAATCTATCAAGTAATTAAAAAAGGAGTCCTTAATTAAGGTCTCCTTTTATGTCAAATACAAAGTTTACCGAGTTTTCAGTATAGATCCCTTCATTACTTTAGAATGTGCAATCTCATAAAGTTGTCTTTATTAAAATATACAGAGCTGAAAGGGAATATATTTAAAAGCTGTGTTGGCAGATCAGCTGTTAACTGTAAGAGTTTTATATTGAAAGGAGGTGATAAATGTGGTAGATTATAAGTACTATAGAGATGTTTACTTTGGTGAACAGGTTGAGGATGGCAATAAATTTAATAGATTAGAAGCAAAGGCAGAGAGAATTGTAGCTCAACATACTTTTGGGCGTTCAGAAAAGCTCAAAGATGAAAAAATGCTAGAGCTTGTTAAAATCACTATATGCGAACTAATTGACAATTTGGACTCACCATCAGGTGAACTAGATAAGTTGATAGTTAGGCGTAATTTGATTAACACAGGGTTGATGTATGCAGGATTTTAGCATTAGATAATTTCAGAGTTTTATATAAAGGCTCATAATGAGCCTTTATATAAACAAATTCTTTACCTGCTTAATCAACCCAGCCGAGCCGAAGAAGACTAAAGATAACTCAAGTTCACCTGGTTGGCTGAGGAAAAGGTTAATTTGGGTGGGCAGGTAAACTTAGATATTAAATAGTTAAGCTATATAATTCAAAAAGAACCTATTATAGGTTCTTTTTTATGTTAACTTTAACTATCCTGAAGTATTGAAATTAAGTTAACAGACAACTTGATATTGAATGATACATAAATTAGTAGATAAGGAGTATTGATAGAATGCTAGGTAGGCTTTGGCTGAGTTAAATCTAGCATTGGTTTGTTATTATTTTGAATAAAAATTAAGTCTGAGTGATATTTATTTGGTAATCAAATTGTATGAAGGAGGTTGACAAAATGGCAAAATATCACATTAATGGGAAGGGTGTTCCATCATTATGCAGAGCAAAAGAAGGAAATTGTCCATTTGGAAATGAGGGTGTTCACTTTGAAAGTAAAGAAGGTGCTCAGGAATTCATTGACAACATGAATGAAAATGAGTATGGGTTATTATCAAAAATAACTGACAAAGAGAGTCAAAAATTATCAAGAGAAAAATTTTATAACTTACATGATGAACTTGTTCCTGGAGCGGGTAAAGCTGATAGTGTAGCAGGAGAATTGATTAGAGCATTGAGTAGAATTCATTACAGATTTTATAATGATGGAGATAAAATTAATGAGGATTATGGAAAAGAAACCTGCAATGGATCCTTGAGATTTATAAACAATAAACTTGATAAATTGAAGGGTGGGGAAGAGGTTAACAAAGAGTTTATTAAATTATGGGAAGGCCATTCAATGGAAAAATCAGAATACAAGAAACAACTAAATAATTGTATGGCAAAGATGGTGGGCTTTATTGATAAAAACCCACAACTTAAAACAGAATCTAATGAGTATGATTCTTTGACAGAATTTAATGAACCTGAAGATTATTTTGATGATTGGGATAGTGATGATGAATATTATTTTTAAATAACATATAAAACTAGCTAAGCTCACTAAGGCGGGCTTTTTTAGCATAAAAATATACATTTGCTGTGATTTAGAATGTATACAAATACAAAGTTTTAAAAGTGATCTGAAACCTAGTAAGCCTTTTTGATCGACATGGATTGATGAAGTGGGGGAATATGAGTAAACTGAGTTAGCGAGAAGACACATTTCTGGTCAGCTGATTTATTCTAAAGTTGTAAAATTTTTTGCGTCGCAAGAGAGTTAACTAAGGTTAACCCAGGATGGTTAACTTTAGTTAATTTCAAGGGAACTTCATTATAAGGTTAACTATTATTATTTTTTAAATCAAAAGCTTACCTTTAATTGAAAAAATAGTAAGTATAAAATAAGCTTATATGTTATTGTTATCACAATTATATTTATAAATATTAAGCAATTAATTACTATAAGTTTTTATCATAAAAGTAATGTTATGATTCTAAAGATAAAAATATAATTTACTAAATAATGTGTATAAACCAAGATATTAACATATCTCTTCTTTACTGTGAAATTGGCTTCTTGTTCTAATTTCACTAGACAGGTTGGTTTGGAGGAAGGTTCTACAACCTTCCTACCCAAGGTTCTATATTTAAAGTTAGCTTAGTTAACTTTAAATATTTACATAACAGGTTAATTACTAAATTCATAAAATTTTAAAAAATAAAAACATCTTAGAACCTTGGGTAGGGGATTCAAGGCCAATCCCCTCCAAACCAACCCCGGCCGCAGAATTAGAAAAACATCTAATTCTGCATATTGAAATAAATGTTTGTATTATTTTTTAATATGTGTGATTTGTTATTTTGGTACACCCAGTAAAGATAATAGTTGTGTGTGGCAAAAATCATCTATCCTACAATGATTACTAAAATGCCACATTATATAATTATGTTTACTTAGTTAACTAAGGCACAATAAATATTTTAACTGTTATGGACTTGGCCAGAAACTAGAATGTGACATTATAAAATAAAGAATGTTAAATACACTGTCCAATTGATGTGGCATCTCTGTATAGAAGTGAGGAGAACATATAAAATGTTACACAAATAAGAGATGTTGGTATAATAATTATATATTGATTAAGGAGTGATTTCAATTGAAAAAATATCAAGAAATAAATATAATTGATGATTTAAATGAAAAGATTGAATTAGATGAAGAATTAATTCAAGAATATGAAGTGGAAAGGGCGTCTTTGTATAATAAATTATACTTAAGTGAAGTTGTAGACATTGAAAAACCTGAATTTGGAAGCAATAATTTAATATTAGCTCCAGTTGGTTCTGGAAAATCTCATCTCATAGAAAAAAGATTAATACCTGATAATTGTAGTCATGACATAATATATTTAACATCAAATACAGCATTAAAGGATTCAGTCTGTCCACCAAATGATAATGGACTTAGAAAATCACTCGCCGAAAAAGGAAAATCTATTAAATTTTACACTTCACATAATAAAAAAAGATATGGTAACAAACCTTATAATGTTCATGTTATGACATATCATGAATTTGGAAACCATTTAGATATCCCAGCTAAAAAAAGAAGTCTATTGGAAAATGTAAAAATAATATTTTGTGATGAAATTCACTCTTTACCCACCTATGAATCTTACGAAGGAAATAAAACTTTATTATTAGCTAGATCTTGGTTATTTGACAAACATGAGGATAAAAAAATATATTATTTTACTGCCACAAAAAAGAATATTGATAATCTTGAGCTAAGTAAACCTGGTACTCTTGAGTATGTTAAAATATTTGACTATTTAAACCATCCCAAGATTAGAAAGTATATAGTTAAATCAACATATTTTATAAACCATATAGAACAATTACGCCCTCATCTAAAGGCAAAATTATCCTCTTTTAATTATTATGGTTATAAAGGTCTTGCCTTTACACCTAGAATAGAAGAACAAAGAAAAATTTCAGAAATTGCAACTTTTGAAGGATATACCCCTATAATTTTATGGTCGATAAATAATGAAGAAAAAATGAGTGAGGAACAACTTAGGGTTAGAACATTTCTGTTACGTACCGGTAGAATACCTGAACCATACAATTTACTTATAATAAATGGTGCTATGCAAGAAGGATGGAACTTACTAGATTCTAAAATGAGATTAGCAATAATGGATACTACTGATGTAACGGAGCAAATTCAAGCATTAGGACGCATAAGAAGAGATATAGATTTATTAATTTGTAAAACAAATGACGAAATTAAAAATGAACAAAAAGTATATTTACCGGAAGAATATATTGATATACCATTAAACAATGAAAGAAAAATAGATTTATATATGAGACTTAATTTAACTGATAAAAATGGACGAATTGTCAAGTGGCCTACTATAAAAAAGCTATTGATTAAACAAGGATATAATGTAATAGAAAAAACAGCAACAATAGATGGGGAAAGATATCGAGTATCAGTAATAACTGTTGATGATTTAATTTAATGAAGGCTCATTTAGGCATACTTGGTTTTCTAAATATACCTTTTCCAATATAGTTAATTGTTTGCCCCCTTTTTGTATTTTTATAAAAATGGGAACATAATTATGAAGACCTATAGATTCATCATTACAAAATAAATAAGTTCTTACCCGCAACGGGTAATGTATAGTTCCCTATAGATTTAACACCAATAAGAAATCTTCAAATGTAATAACTCAAAAGGCAGACAATTACAAATAGTTGTCTGCCTTTTGATATTATCAATCATAAGGAGCTCTGATAAACATGAGTATAAATTTATTATCATTGATAAAGGATTATCCTCAAATATATGTATTCGAGGACCGACACGAACCAGGCTGGCTTAAGGTTGGTTATACAGTCCGCCAGAATGCTGAGGATAGAGTTAGAGAACAATTTAATACAAGATTACAATTAGACAATGACCCATACATATTACACCATGTAGAAGATGCTGTAGATGTATATGATGTGCCATTTATGGACCATGATGTCCATGCAGTCTTAGTTAACAAAGGAATAAAGAAAAAAGGCGAGTTCTTCTTAACAGATCTGAATACTGTAAAATCTGCAATATTATCTGTTAAGAGAAGAGAAATAGAGATTGAAAACCGTCATCAAACTTTCTCTATGCGGACTGAGCAAGCTAAGGCAGTTGAGTTAACTAAGGCTTACTTCGAAGATAGCCTAAAAAGATATCCAAATAATAAACCTAAATTTCTATGGAATGCTAAAATGAGATTTGGGAAAACCTTTGGGGCTTACCAGTTAGCCAAAAGTATGGGATTAAAGAAAGTGTTAGTCCTAACTTACAAACCAGCAGTTGAGCATTCTTGGCGGGAAGATTTGCTATCTCATATAGATTTTATAGGGTGGCAATTTATAAGCAGACGACAGGATAATTTAGATAGCCTGGATAACACAAAGCCACTTGTTTATTTTGCAAGTTTTCAGGATATATTAGGCTTGCAAGATGATGGTGAAATAAAGAAACATAACGAGTGGATTCATAAAGAAGAATGGGATATGATAATTCAAGATGAATACCACTTCGGTGCTTGGAGAGACAACGTAAAAGAATTGCTGGACTCAGATAATGAATCTGAACTGTTGGGGCCAGAAGATGAAACTATGAACTCAATCAATGGGAAGTGCTTTTTATATTTGTCTGGAACACCATTTAGAGCAATCCAATCCGGTGAATTTGCTGACAATCAGGTGTTTAATTGGACATATGCAGACGAACAGAATGCTAAGGCTAACTTTGAAGGCGAAGACAACCCTTATGCCTCGTTGCCAGAGATGAATATATTAACCTATCAATTGCCACAACAGCTTAAAAATGTTGCATCTAGGGGAGAATATGACGAATTTAATTTAAGTTACTTTTTCAAAGCTAGTGGGGAATACGAGTCAGCCAAATTCATCAATGAAGGAGAAGTTCAAAAATGGTTAGACTTGATAGAAGGGAAGACTGATACGGAAGATGACATAGTAAGAGATCTTAAGTTAAGGAAAGAGAATATACAGTTTCCATTTTCAAAAAATACTAGTCTCTATAAATCATTAAATCACATGATATGGTTATTGCCAAATGTTGCATCTTGTTGCGCTATGGAAAAGTTATTAAAAGAAGAACATAATAAATTTTATAAAGATTTTGAAATTATTGTGGCAGCTGGTTCTAGAGGGGGTTCAGGTGCTGAAGCATTGATTCCATTGGAAGAAGCCATAGGAGATAATCCTTTGAAATCTAAAACAATAACATTGACTTGTGGTAAACTTACAACAGGTGTTACAGTAAAGTCATGGACAGGAATATTTATGTTAAGAGCGCTAAGAAGTCCAGAATCATATTTTCAATCAGCCTTCAGGGTTCAATCCCCTTGGGTTATTCACAAAGATGGCGAAGAAAGTGTAATTCAAAAACATCAATGCTTTGTATTTGATTTTGATCCCAATAGAGCATTAAGTCAAATAGCAACATATGCTAGTAAGCTAGATACCCGAGATGTTAACCCAGAAATCAAGATAGCTGAGTTTATTAAGTTCTTACCAATACTTGCTTATGATGGCTTTGGAATGGAAGCAATTGACGCTGCAGGCTTATTAGATATCTCAATTGGGCAAACCACGTCGACCTTGTTAGCCAAAGGATGGAACAATGCGTTATTAGTTAATGTTGATAACCCAACTTTAACCAATATGGTCAACAGTGCTGAAGCTATGAGAATAATTAACTCAATAGAAAGCTTTAGAAGAGTGTCTGATGGTAAAGTTGATGATACGATAATCAATCACACTAAGAACATTAAAACATTGAAGACTAAGAGGGCTACAGACGAAGGGTTAACAAGTAAAGAAAAGAAAGAGTTAACTTATGAAGAAAGAAATTACAACAAAAAAAGACAACTAATAAGAGAGAAATTGCAAACTTTAGCAACTAGGATACCATTATTTATGTATATGACAGATTACAGAGAGGAAACACTTTCAGACATCATAATGAAACTTGAACCAGAATTATTTAAGAAAGTAACTGGGTTGACCATAGTTGATTTCGAACTATTGGTAGACTTAGGGCTATTCAATTCTGAGTTAATGAACAATGTAGTATACAAATTCAGAAAGTATGAAGATGCTTCAATGAGTTATTCAGGTATTGATAGACGTAAAGGAGAAATTATAGCAGGATTTGATGAAGTGAAGAAAAATAGATGAGATTAAATATTTATGTGTAGGATATAATTTTAGTTGACATAGTGAAGTTAGTATTCTTCCAAAAAGTTTGTTAAGTTATGGGAAGGCCATTCAGTGGAAAACTCAAGTTCGCTTACCATCTATTAATCACCAATGTGATATTTGCTAATTAAGTTGTTTAATGAAGACTCACGCCACCTATCATTTTTGCCTTTGCAGGACAAAAACGCTTGAGGTCGGTGTATTCTTGTTCCAAACATGATAAAAATCCGTATGTAAACTTCCGGATATCCCAAAGGGATATTGGCTTTACATTCAATTCAATAAATTCATAAAATACACAAATAATCTAATGTTAGTCAATATAGTTAATTCAAGTCAACCCAACGGTTGACTTTTTCATATTCAATGATATTAGATTATAACAATAGGAGGCTGATAAATATAAGCAAATTTCACATTAATAAAAATGGCATACCATCCCCATGTAAGGCTAAACCGGGAAACTGTCCTTTGGGAGGCGAAGGGGAACACTTTGATAGCAAAGAAGAGGCTCAAAATTATAGCGATAATAAAAACAAGTCAGAGTATTCTATTTTGCCGGAAGTGTTGGTTCCAACGAATCATTTCATTGAAGAAGAACAAGAGTTCAAAACTGAACCTTTCCAAGACAAAAACACTTCTAAGGACTTTAAAAGTGTGTATGCAAAAAGAGCTATTGAAGCTCTATCGGAAAAGGTTGACGGTATGGTTGGTAATAATCCTTATTACTCTAAAGTTTTTGTTAAATATAATAATTTGAATTCAGACTTTAAAGACACGGTAGCAAACAACTTAAATGAATTCGATGAAGAAACTTTAAACAATGACAAAAAATTGGCTAACAAGCTATCTGCAATGCTAATTAAAACTGTTGAAAAATCCGAGTTAAAGAGATCTTCTAAGCACACTAAGTACATTAATGATAAGCTTGAAGCTAGAAACTCTACTAGCATAGTTCACAGAGAAGACTTTAAAAAGCTTAATAAGTTGAATGAATTGCAAAACTTACACAGTAAGTCACTGGAAGAATTCGAAGATAAAGTTTCATATAGGCAAGCGTTGGAGAGGGAGTATAACTCTAGAGGTCGACTTGCTAACTTGTTATTACCAAGTAGGCGAAGTATAGGAAGGCATTTATATAATGCTAGAGAAGATGAGAAACTAAACATCAATGAGAGAAAAGAAACCCTTGACAATTTAATTAAATATGCTAAAGAAAATAAACTATACTACAAACAAGAGTCTGTTATCAATGAAAATGAAGATGGCACATTCACAATTACCAATTACAAATTAGATAATCTTAAAAAACTTGCTGACAAACAAACTAAAGCTAGAGATAGACATAATGAGATAAACGTTATAAAAAACAATCTAGAGAATGAATATAATTCAAAAGGTAAATTAACTAACTTAATATATCCTGAACGAAGACAATTAAAAGATGAAGTAAATATTGCTAAAGTTAGACAACAACAGGCTAAAGCAAACTCTACCAAAGCTAATACTGTTGCTAATAATTATAGCAAGAAAATTAAAGCTGAACACCAAGACACCTCTAGATTAAATCATGAGTATTCTCAAAGTATGACTTTTTACTTGAGCGAAAACCCAGCAAAACTCAATGAGATAAAAGACTCTATTAAGTACTTGAAATCAATTTAAAAAACAAATAGTGTTTATAAATTTACGATGAAACAAGGAGGATTGATAACAATGTCTAAATTCCACATTAACAAACACGGGGTACCAGCCCCATGTAAAGCAAAAAAAGGTAATTGCCCATTAGGTGGTGAAGGTGAACACTTCGACACACCAGAGATTGCTCAAGAATATGCAGACAAGGTGAATGAAGAAAGCCATGGTTTACTTCCAAACACAATAAGCTCTAAATTCGCAGAAGGATATGAAACAGACGGTCAAGTAGCAGATATGGAGGCTAGAGATGTTGAAGACGAATCTGCTCTAAGAAAATTAAATAATCTCAGTATTGATGATGTTAGCTACGAGGTGAAAGATGGAGAGGTTTTGGTCGACTTTTATAATGACAAATTGAATTCAGGCGGCTTTGCTGTTTGGGATATACCAAAAGGAGTTACTGATGTTGAGAAACTTGTTGTTGACAACATACTAGCTGAACACGAAATGAGCCCAGGCGAAGTAAGGGACTTTAATTCAGTTAATCAGGGGAAACTAAATAAGTATAAAATAAATGAGTTAACTTATGAAGTCGAAAATGATTTAATTATAGTTGATTATTATGACAACAATATAAACTCCGGAGGTAATGCTGTATTTGATTTACCAAAAGGCGGACCTAAAAAAGGTGGAGAAATCGAAGAGTTTGTTGTTAGTGAAATGTTGGCTGAACTAAATAAGTAAAGTTCTGGCTACCCTAAAGGGATAGTGGCTTTATATCCAACAATTCAATATAAAGCATTTTACCAATGTTAGTGAAAGAAGACATCCACCTCAAGCATTTTGCTTTAGCAAAATGGTAGGTGGGTGATGTTTCACCCCTGCTAAATCCTCCATGTTGTATGATGTGTTTGTTTCATTATGAAAAAGATGAGTTGTTGTCTGTAATAGATAATATTTCAATTGACAACTAAGTCAATGTCTTGTTAAGGAGTCCAATTGGACTCCTTTTGCATATTGTATAATACACATATGTAACATGGTTAACAATTTGATCTTTGCTATCTGTACACAGGGTGAACTAAGGCTAACTAGATTCCTACTTTGAACAAAAAAAATTGGTAAATAAACTAGGTGGCTAAAACTAGTTAAAATAAAACAAAAACACTCTGAAATCTATGGAAAATGACTTGATTGTTCATGGCGTGATTGATTTGATTTGCTAAAAAAGATACCTTTATAGGTATCTTTTTTTATTCCTATATCATGAAAACTAATTGACAAATCTTTTTAGCAAGGTTAAGGCTAACTAAAGTTAACCTCATTTGGGATAGTTTGTCTATTTTTTAAGAAAGTAAAGAAGTTGCTCAGAAGTTCATTGACAACATAAACGAAAATGAGTATGGGCTATTATCAAAAACAACTGACAAAGAGAGTCAAAAATTATCAGTAGATAAATTTCACAACTTACATGATGAACTTGTTCCTGAAGCGGGAAAAGCTGAAAGTGTAGCAGGAGAATTGATTAGAGCACTGAATAGAATTCATTACATATTTTATAATGATGGAGATAAAATTAATGAGGATTATGGGGAAGAAACTTGCAATGGATCCTGGAGATTTATAAACAATAAACTCGATAAATTGAAGGGTAGGAAAGAGGTTAACAAAGAGTTTGTTAAGTTATGGGAAGGCCATTCAGTGGAAAACTCAAAATACAAAATACAATTAAATAATTGTATAGCAAAGATAGTGGACCTTATTGATAAAAAACCACAACTTAAAAATAATCTAATGAGTATGATTCTTTGACAGAATTTAATGAACCTGAAGATTATTTTGATGATTGGGATAGTGATGATGACTATTATTATGATGATGATTATTATTTTTAAATAGCATATAAAACTAACTTAATGGTCATAGTAAATACCAAGTGAGGTATTAAGAAGGCTTAGTTAATTACTTTAAAATTAAATTTATTAAGTAGAGCTAAAATATTTATATCCTTATTAATTTAAAGATTCATGATATTGTATATTATTA
>DUQJ01000106.1 GCA_012837865.1 Clostridiales bacterium
CTCTTGTAAAGCTTGCAGGTATCCCAAGCCTTTTTGCAGCCTCTACTTCTTTTTTGATTTTTGCCTCATCTGTTAATGTATAGATATAACTTGGCAATACTTCAAAATCACAATTAATATTATGTTTTTTTATAAGCTCTTTATACTTAGTGATTGCCCTTTGATTGCTCATTGCATATTCACGTGCTCTTGCTTCACCCTTTGTTTTTAATAGCTTATCAAAAATCAAATCATGCTGTGATGATACTTTTGCAGTTGTATTTCTTGTTATTACTCCTCCCGTTTTATTTTTATCTATAACTACTACTGTTTTTCCACGCTCCACCAATGCTTGAGCAATAAGAACCCCTGCCATTCCTGCCCCAATAATTAATACATCCGTAGATATATTCTCTTTAGCTGGTAAAGCTCTTTTATAATACGATTCTTCAATATCTTTATATTCCTTCTGCGTCCAAAGCGATTTACCTTTCTCTTCACCTAATTCATTTGCCACTCCTGTTGATTTCCAAATAATTGTGCTCATATTTTCACCTCATTTTACATAAAGCTTTTTCTGATTTTCAGATAAAAACTTATTGCCTATGAGGTTATATTTAACATTTGAGTATCTATTTATTCATTTATATTATATTTTATCTTATACTAATCTAGGCACTTAATAAGCTCTTCTTCTTTTAATATTTTAAAACTTTTACCATAATAATCTATGACTCCATCTTCTTTCATTCTAGATAATTCTCTACACATAGATGTTCTTGATACATTTAAATAATCTGCAAGTTCCAAACGATTAAGTACTATCTGAAATGTTTGCTTTCCTTTATCATATGATTCATTTAATAAATGTTTAGCTATCTTTGCCCTCATTCCTTTTAGGGTTAATAATTCTATCTTTTTATTTAAAATAACATTCTTTTCACCTAAAATTGTAATCATGTTCTGAATTAATATAAGGTGGAAATCACAAACATTTCCACAAGCTCTTATAATTTTATCATAGGGTATCCATAACACTTTCGAATTTGCTTGTACTCTTGCAGTTACAGGTGAGATTTTATTAATTGTGCTTACAATTCCTTCCGCAAACATATCTGAAGCTTCAAGAAAGGCAATAATATGCCTATCACCTGCCAGGCTTTCTTTAATTATCTCAACTATTCCCTCTACAACTATTCCAATGTTATTTATTTTATCCCCAGTTAAAAAAAGGTATTCATCTTTATCGTAATTTTTTAATTCTGCACCTAGACATTTTAATAAATGATCTATGCTTTTTTTATCAATTTCATTAAACAAAAAACTTTCTTCAATTGTTGGGTAATATTTATCCATGAGTAGACCCTTTCTTTAGCTTATATATCTTTTTATATCTGACTAAAATAATACGACTTGCAATAAATTGTAGCCATGGCTACATCTTTTATAACAAAAACATATTATACTATCAATGTATTACAAAATCAATACTATGATTTTTAAAATTATTTTTTTATGAGGAGGATTTATTTTATGGACAACAAAATGTTCTGTTTTCAATGTCAAGAGACTGCGAATTGTACAGGCTGTACAAAATTCGGAGTATGTGGTAAATCACCTGAACTTTCAGGTGTTCA
>DUQJ01000107.1 GCA_012837865.1 Clostridiales bacterium
AAAATTAATATCACAAAAATTAAACTCAGATATTATTTTATTAAGTTGTGCATCTATATCTATACTTTCATCTCTTAGATTATGTATGCTATGCCTTACTGAATTCATTCCTTCTGAAATAGTCTCTTGAAGTTGATTTAAACCTTCAGATACTTTTTCATCATTCACAGTAGTCTTAATTGCTCCTAACTGCAAAATAGAGCTTGTTAATAAATGACCTACAGTGTCATGTATTTCTCTAGCGATTCTATTTCTTTCGTTTAATGTTGCAATTTGTACATCTGAATCCTGTTTATTTAAAATTAACTCTATTTTGTTTTTAAGGTTAATAGCTGTTTCCGTTAATGAATCTCTTTTATATATAAATTCATTTTTCTTTTTTATAAAATTATCCGTTCTTATTTTTTCAATGATAGCTACTATAATACTTACAATTATAATATTAAAAAAATTAAGTGAAATCTTATCCAGATTAATTAAAATAGTAATTATAAATAGTCCGAATAAATAACGTTTGTCTAAAAAATCATAAATAATTACTCCTATAAAGATTATAATAAACGGGAAGAAATACGAAGCAATACAATAGACTATAAGTAAAATTATTTGTTTTTTAGAATTTTTCAAAACTTCTAAGAGTGAGGATATACCTATTATCAAAATAATGTAATATATAGCTACTGTTGCTTCTACGAAAGATAATAGGGCTATAGATGAAATCGTTATAAGGATGACTTTATCAATTATACTGCTCAAATTTTATTCTCCGTTCTTTATCCTGTGATAATTAATTATAGCATAATTTTCTATTAATTTATATGACATTTGTCATATAGGATATTACAATCCACACTATGAAAACATTTTAAATAAAGGTAAAGTTTATGAAAAAAGGAGGTTATTTAATATGATTGTTGAAATTAAAAATTTAGTAAAAAGATATGACGATTTAATTGCTCTTGATCATCTAAACTTAGAAATTAAAGAGGGTGAAATTTTTGGATTATTAGGCCCCAATGGTTCTGGAAAATCTACTGCAATAAACTGTATACTATCTCTACTAAAATATGATAAAGGCGAAATAAATATTTTTAACAAACCAATGAGACCAAATTCATATGATATAAAAAAAGACATAGGTATAGTTATGCAAAATGTAGCTGTAATAGACGGTTTAACTGTTTATGAAAATATCGATTATTTTTGTGGATTATATGTAACAGATAAAGAAAAAAGAAAAAAACTTATAGATGAAGCAATTGATTTTGTTGGATTAAATGAGTTTTCTAAAATGAAGCCAAAAAAATTATCTGGTGGCTTACTTAGACGATTAAACATTGCATGTGGTATTGCACATAAGCCTAGGTTAATTATGATGGATGAACCAACTGTTGCAGTTGATCCTCAAAGTCGAAATAATATTCTCGATGGAATAAAGAAATTAAATTCGGAGGGTGCCACAATCATTTATACATCACACTATATGGAGGAAGTCGAACAGCTTTGCACTAAAATAGCAATTCTTGATAATGGAAGAGTTATCGCGCTTGGAACAAAAGAAGAGCTTAAATCATTAATCTCTACAGGAGAGATAATAGTTGTTGAAGCTTATAACTTAACTGAAATGCACTTGAAAGATATTAGAGAATTTCCACACTTGATGGATATATCATATTTAAACAACAAGCTTACTTTAAGATTTAAGAGTGATAAAAGCTGTCTTGTAAATATCATAAATTATATAGAATCTAAAGAAATTGTTTATGGTAAGATTTATTCTGAACAGCCAACTTTAAATGATGTGTTCTTACAACTTACTGGTAAAGTCTTAAGAAATAATGTATAGAAAGGGAGGAACTTATGTTTTTACACATAGTTATTTATAAAATCAAATATATACTTACTGATAAAGCTACACTGTTTTGGATAACAATTTTTCCTTTTGTATTAGCTACACTCTTTTTTATAACTTTAAACAATGTGAGTAACTCAGTAAAGCTTGAAAAGATTGACTTGGGCATTGTTAGGAGTGAATATCAAGATGAGCTTATTAAGATTCTTGAAGATAGTAATATGTTTAATTTAAATGTTCTTAGCGAAGAAGAAGCTAAAGATAGTCTAAACGCTGGTAAGCTAGTAGGATATGTTACTAATGATGAAAACATTAAATTATTTTTTCAAAGTAATGGTATCTTTCAAAATATTAGCAAATTTATATTAGATTCATATATTCAAACTACTTCTACTATACAAAATATTATAATTGAAAATCCAGATGTTTTAACAAATGGTTTTTTTAATGAGTTACCTATTAATAAAACTTATTCAACACCTAAAAATCTATTATCCAACACGAATGTAACAGTTGTCTTTTTTTACGCTCTTATTGGTATGGCAGTAATGTTTGGAGCATCACATTCTATTAATGATGTTAAACTTATTCAAGCAAATCAATCGTCAACCGCTGCAAGAATATCAATAGCACCTATAAATCCAAGTAAGATTTTCTTTTATACACTTACTACCTCTTTAGTATTTCATACTCTATCATTATGGTTAATGTTTTTATATTTAAATAATATTTTAAAAGTAGATTTTGGAAACCAAGTCCTATATATTCTTGTTTTAATAACTGTTGGATGTTTCACAAGTATTATGATAGGTGCTTTCTTAGCATCTATCATAAAAGGAAGTTATAACTTGAAAAACGGTGTTTTAATTGCATTTACTATGCTTTGTTCCTTTCTTGCTGGAATGAATAGTACTGATATTAAAATGATGGTTATGGATAATGCAAAGTTCTTAACTTATATAAATCCCGTAGGGTTAATATCTGATGGCCTATATGCACTTTACTATTATGGCCCTGGTTATAGATTTTATTTATCTTTAAGTATTCTGATAGTATTAGGTATTCTATCAAGCGTAGGAACTTTCTTCGCATTTAGGAGGCAAGAATATGCAAGCATTTAAATTATATATAAGATTAACAATAGAGCACGCTTTACCAACAATATTATTATATTTGGGTATATTTACTGCATTAATTGCTATCACTAGTATTGGCAACTCTGACAAGGCAACTGATTCATTTGATTCTAAGAATGTTAAAACTGCAATTTTAAATTATGATCATTCTGAAAACCTATCAAAAGAGTTAGAATCTTTTATAAATAAAAACACAAGGAATGTTATTATTAAAGATGATGATGATAGCTTAAAGGATGCTTTATTTTTTGGTAAAGCAGAATTTATATTGATTATACCTAACGGCTTTTCAGAAGCATTCTTTTCTCAAAGCCCTATACAACTTGAGCATTTACAAATCCCTAACTCCAGTTCTGCAGGAGCAGTTCATTTGCTTATAAATAACTATCTAAACACAGTTCAAATGTATCATAAAGGAACAGGTAATATTAATTATGAACAAATCAACCTAGATATGAGCCAATCTGTAGAAACAGAAATTATATCTTCTATATCAGATAAAGATAATAATTATGTAGATCAGTTTTTCCTTATTTTTTTGGCATATCCTCTTATGTCTTGTTTGTTTTTCTCTCTTCCTATTGTCAATATAATAATGAATAAAGATGAAATCAAAAGACGTAATTTATGCGCACCTATTAGTTATACAAAATACTCACTTCAGATCTTTTTAGGCAATATACTTCTTACTATAATAATACTTGGTTTTTTTGTTCTTTTAGGTGTAATAACTGGTGGCCTTAATTTAACTTATATAAATCATCAACTTGTTTTATTAAATGCTCTATTTTTAAGTTTTGCCATACTTGCAATATCATTTTTTATATCGCTTTTAGCAACTGAGACTATTATTAACCCTTTAGCAGTAACAATATCTCTTGCTTTTAGCTTTCTAGGTGGAGTTTTTGTACCAAAAAGCCTGCTAGGAGAATCCGTATTAAAATTTTCAGTTATAAACCCTGCTTACTGGTATGTTAAAGGTGTAGAAACTATTATGTCAATTTCAGATTTTTCATATAATTCTATGAAAACACTTTATTCGAGTTTTCTAATACAAATATTGTTTGTTTTTACATTCCTTTCTATGTCGCTTTTAGTTTTAAAGTTAAAAAGACAAGCAGAATAATAAGATAAATGAAGTCTAAAAATGGGTATTACTTTTATTAAGTAATACCCATAATATTTACCTCCCAAGTCTTACAATTATTTCATGCTGCTTTGTTTGGTCTAAATCTAATATCTCGTCTCTTATTATTGTGTTAGATTCTTTTTCTATGTTATTTAGTTTTACTTTCTTAACTTTATATTCACCATAGTCAAGCAAGTCTGGATTTAAATATACAACTTTTAATTTTCTATTTGCAAAAGTTAAATCAATGCTAGCCTCACCATTTTCATTAAATTGATGCTTTTGAAGCCTCGGCTCTAACATTAAATCGCCCATTTTACCTTTTACACCAAACATTTCAGTTAGTACTGTTAACATAAGCCAGCTAGCCGATCCTGTTAAAAAGTGATACATTCCTCTTCCATTAGCATCAAAATATTCTGGAATGCCTGGATAAATCTTACTCTTTTCAAAGTTTTGACATTGTTTGTATATAGAGTCAATTACTTTAAGTCCTTCCTTAGCATAGCCTCTGCTATATAAAGCATTTGCATACATAACAGCCATATGAGCAAAGACTGCTCCATTTTCTTTATGTCCATATGCAAACCCAAACATTCTTCCTAAATCCATCTTAACTTCTTTAAAATCTGTATTAAGTCTATAACCACCTACTTCTGGATCATATAAGTTGGAGTCTACTGATTTTACAATATCCTGTATTTGCTCTTCTGTAGCAACATCTGACATTATGGTAAATACTTGACTAGTTAACATCATTCTAACTAAGTCTCCTTGTCTTCCTTCTACCCTGTTGCCACTATTATCGTAATAACCATTAAACCAACCATTTTCTTTATCATTTATCCATTCAGTGTTTCTAACATCCTCTATAATCCATTTTCCAATTTGAGTCAAATAATCACTTAATTCTTTAGATGATATTTTAACTTTTTCGCCTGAAACAGTATGTTGGTTGTTCTCACAAAACTTATAAAGCAAATTATGTTTTTGTTTTATATTATCACAATCGTCTAAATCAATTTCTAATAAATCTTTTAATTCTTTAGCTAAATAAATATAATCAATACCTTTGTTGGATAGTTCATTTACTAGATTAGATAAAGTAATAAAATTGCTTCCATAAAGTGCTGTAAATGCAACACTTTCGCCTCTTTCTTCAGCCATATCAAGTGCATCATTCCAGTCTGCACCTCTTAATCTCATCTTATTATGTTCACCAACATCCAAAAACACAGTAAGATGCTGTATTAGCATATGCTCTAAGATGCTTCCTTTATATACACTTTCGTTCATTGTTTTTAATTTATTACCATATTCGTTAGACCATTTACTATCTTTTTGTTCTCCTCTTACCACTTGTAAATCTTTGAAATATGATTGACCATCTACTAATATTTCAACATCACCTGTTTGTTGTATATAGAAATTAGTTGTTATTAATGGCCAAGCTCCATGGTCCATCCATACTCTTGTTATATCATTCCTATCAGCAATAAACTCTCCTTGCTTGCTTCCTATAATTGTTGCATTTGTCCCATCAAAACGAACTCCAGCAAAATTATCAATAAGCATTTGTCTAACATCACCAGGATCCATACATAATAATGCTAGACAATCTTGCCATAAATCTCTCCAACCTCGTCCACCTTTTCCATAATCATGATGTGGTAAAAATGAGCATCCAAAAATACGTCTTAACATAGGCTGGAAATTAACCCAATGCATCCAATTGTTAAATTCAGTATCCGATGTATTTAATCTAATATTAATTTTTTCATTCCAATATTTCTTTGTTTCTTCAAGTTTATTATTAAATTGTTCTTGAGATAGTAAAGTAGAAACTTTATCATTTAATTCAAGTTCTTCCTCACTAATAGCTAATGCAATAATATATACTTTTTTATCACCTGGCTGCAAAGATACTTTTTCAAAACGTAATGCTCCAATTGCTTCATAACCATTAATTGAATATCCTTTTTCCTTTGCACTTCCAATATCTTCAATTAAAGATTTAGGATTTTCTAAGCTTCCACCTTCTCCAATGAATCCTTCAACAGTTGGATAAAAAGAGATTGGATTTTCTCCATCACAAGCTCCAAAAACACCATACGATATATCATTTGCTTGATGCCCTCGTTCATCAAATGACATTGTTGGCCTTACAATAACACCATTCTCCACAACGCTTATTCTGTGTAATAATGAAGTAACATGTCTATGGTCCCTAATATTATTTGCTGACCTTCCATATATAGGTATTGCTGCTACAGGGCTAAAAGAAATCTCTTTCTTAGAAATATTCTTTATTTCAAATTTAGTTAACTCTATCTTTTCACCTGTGCAAGGTATAAAGGATGATATATTAGCTTGTAGTCCAACTGTTTTGCTTTTTCTTTGTAATTGTTGATAAAGTATTCCCGCTTCTAAAGAAGTTTCTTCTTTTTCATTTGTGAATAATTCACTCTGCTGTTTAGCTGACTTACCTAACGCTGACCATGGTGTTTTATCTTCTAAAACACACCAAAAATTTCTACTAGATTTGTTATTATGAAGATTTTCACTACTAACTGGCTCAAGTAAAAATGCATTATGGTTTATTTTACAATCTCCATTTAAATCTGGAGTAATACTACTCATCATTCCTTCTTCATTAGCTAATGGTAAATAAAGATAACTGGTTAGCTCCGGATTTTCTAATTTGAATGTTCCATTATTATCTGTATATTTATAATTTTTCATTGTCTAGCCTCCTTTTATTTAAGTATATCATAGTCAAGTTATAGCAATATTGGATTATTATATTAAATCATATAACTTTTTTATCATTTTATATTATTTTAATAAAGATTTCATATATTATAGGTATTAAAATTGCTGGTAATAAATTTCCACATTTAATTTTCTTTCCGAAAACCATATTTATACCAATTGCAAATATTAATATTGATCCTATAAATGATATATTCATTTTAAGAGTTTCATTTAAAAATGGTTCTAAATATTTTGCAGAAATAGTTATTCCACCCTGATATAAACCAAGAGGTATAACAGAAAACATAACTCCTATACCTAATGTTGATGTGAATATAATTGCAGCTATTCCATCAAGAAATGATTTGGCTAAAAGTGTTGTTGGATCACCTATTAAGCCATCTTGTAAAGCCCCTGTAATTGCCATTGCGCCAACACAAAACAATAAGGAGCTAGTAACAAAACCTTCCACAAAGTTTTGCCCTCTGCCTTTCTTAAGTTTAAATATGTTTTTAAACTTCATTCCTAGTCTTTCCAGTTTTTCTTCTATATCAATTAATTCTCCAACAAATGCACCAATAGCCAATGATATAATCATTAGTATAATATTAGTTGATTCTATATTGCTATCTTTTATAATTAATAATCCTTGAAGCGCTCCACTGATTCCAATAAACATTACAGCTAATCCAAGTGCATTCATAATATTATCTTGGAATCTTTGTTTTAAACCTCCTTTAAAAATCATACCAATCAAGGATCCTATTATAATCGCTGCTATATTAACAATCGTACCTATTCCAATCACTTTCATCACCTGTGCCTTCATATTCTTTATAGCCTTACTTAATGAGAATACTCTATTCTATATGGTTTTTCAAGATGAACCATTAGATTTTCTTCTGTTTGTAATAGTTTTTTATATTAAAAAGACAGGTCTTAATATTATTTAAAACCTGTCTTTTAAAATATTTTATATTTAAATATTTCTCT
>DUQJ01000108.1 GCA_012837865.1 Clostridiales bacterium
TATAGTGCATATTGAAGGTTTGGCCTTGAGTTGTATACTCCATTTTGTTTGGACTTGTAATAATATATGAACCTATTTCCATATAATCAACCAGAACTTGTCCATTATCAACAAATTCAATCGTTTTTCCTGTTTCCTCGGAGATCCACTCCCCTATAAGTGTTGGGTTATTATATACTTCATAAAACTTTATTCCATACTGTATAGAAAACCCTAACAAAATAACAAATAAAAGAATAATAACCGTATTTTTTATCTTTTTATACCGCTTATTTTTTGTAGGTTGTTCTATCTGCTCATTTGTTTGTATTTCCATCATACTTACCCCTTTTTACTTTTAATTATTTGATATTGTGAGTCTTTTTCGCTCCATAGGTGCAATAATATTTTTAACATAAACCCCACATAGTGCCAGTAAAGTTCCTGATACTAAAAATACAATTTGAATATTACTAACAGGAAAGTTGAAAATATTTATATGTATGTTGGAAAAATTATCTATAAAAAATCCTGATCCTAATGTAGCAATAAAACCAAACACTCCACTAATAGAAGCTAGTGTACCAATATATAAAGTTCTTTCCTCATCTGGTGCAAACATTACTTGTAAGTTGAAAAAAGTAATACCTATGCTTCCCCAAGCAATTCCTGATAATATATGGGATATTGGTAGAATAAATAATGCCGTTGTAGAATTTGCAAAAAACAGCATCCCTGTAGATAAACCAAGTAAAATAGCCCCTATCTCTATTGCTCTAGACCACATATGGGCTTCTACAAACTTACCCCATAGCCGTACAGATAAGACCCTAAATCCTAGGGTTAGCATGCTCATAATCATAGCGTATAAATAGGACATTTGTAAATTACTAATCATATAAATCGCTATATATAACATTCCTGTATATAATGCAAAATTCCATATTGCATATAAAATACCCAGTTTTTTAAAATTTTCATCCCTAAATAATCGGCCTAATTCTTGCTTAGCTTTTAATTTCTTTGTTTTCTTAGGGCGTATAGGTTCTTTTATTTTTGACAAATTATAAATACTCATAAATGCCCATATCATAACAATTGTACTTAAAATACTAAACCCTAATCGTTCTACTCCTCGGAATTTAAAAATATCTAACATTTGAGCAAGTACTAATTCTCCTATAGCAGCAATAATCATTGTAAACATTTCTCGTCTCGCAAAAAATTCCCCTCGGATACTTTGAGGAACCAAATCCATAATCCAATTCACAATACCTGGATTTAAAAAAGCTATCCCAAAATTTGCAATAGCATATAAAAGGATTAACGCAATAGCTTGATGGGTACTTTTAACAAATAATAAAGGAATAAAATAAATAGTTCCAATCATAGATCTTATGATAAAACTCATAAAAGTAATTGGAAGTTTGTACTGTGTCATGTTTTTAAAATACATTCCTCCAATTAATTGGATTACATTGGCTAACATAGGTATCGCTGAAATAATACCTATTAATCCTTGGGACATTCCTAACATCTTTGCAAAACCAGCAATAAATGCACCTTGTGATAAACGCATCATAGAAGTACCACAAATACATTCTAATATTATAAAATTTTGACCACTTTTATAGTCATCCCCTGTTAAATGAACAGGCGTTTGATAAACATCTTTGATCCACCCTTTAATTTTTTTCATAATCTCCCCCTATCTTAATATCTACCTTCTATTGTATAATACACCGCAGATATTATCAATCATAAGCTTTAATAGCTTGTATTACTTTTTCTGGTATTATGAATTCAATCATCCCTGATGAATAAGGTGCTATTTCATATAAACCAAAGACAATCACTAA
>DUQJ01000109.1 GCA_012837865.1 Clostridiales bacterium
AATTATATATATTATTATAAACCATAATATTGATTAAAGCTACAAAATTTAGTACCTTATAATTATTTTGTCGATATTACTAGTTTGTTGTCAACTTTTTTTACAAATACAGTATCACCGTGTTTTATTTCACCAGATAATAAGGCCTCAGCTAATGCATCTTCTATATGCGTTTGGATAGATCTTCTTAATGGTCTTGCTCCAAACTTTTCATCAAATCCAACCTCTGCCAGAAATTCAACTACTTTTTTATCTGTTTTTAAAATTATATCCATTTGATCTTCACATCTTTTTGCAACTGTAGCAATCATTATAGATACAATACTCTTAATATCATCCTTAGATAAGGCATGAAATACTATAATTTCATCAATACGATTAATGAATTCTGGCTTGAAAATGTTTTTAATTTCATCCATTACACCATCTTTCATCTTTTTGTAATCTTCTTCTATGTCGATTTCCGCAGAAAATCCTAATCTCTTAGGTGATATAATTCTTTGTGCCCCTGCATTTGAAGTCATAATAATTATAGTATTCTTAAAACTTACTTTTCGCCCTTGAGCATCTGTTATATGTCCATCATCAAGTACTTGCAACAATATATTAAATATATCTGGATGTGCTTTTTCTATTTCATCAAATAAAATTACTGAATATGGATGACGTCTTATCTTTTCACTTAATTGTCCACCATCATCATATCCAACATAACCTGGAGGTGAGCCTATAAGTTTACTTACACTATGCTTTTCCATATATTCAGACATATCAACTCTAATCATAGAATCTTCTCTACCAAACATTGCTTCTGACAAAGCTTTTGATAGTTCTGTTTTACCAACTCCGGTTGGCCCTAGGAACAAGAATGATCCAATTGGCCTATTAGGGTCCTTTAATCCAACTCTTCCCCTTCTAATAGCCTTAGAAACTGCTCCAACTGCTTCTTTTTGCCCTATAACTCGTTGGTGTAAGATGTTTTCTAAATCTATTAATCTCTTAGTTTCTTCTTCTTCTAATTGTTTTAACGGTATTTTAGTCCAAGTTGATATGATTTCAGTTATTTCAGCATCAGTAACAACTAATTTCTTTTCTTGTTTGATCTTTTCTTCTTTTAATTTAGTTTTTTCTAATTTTTCTTTTAATTTTTTTTGTTCTAATTTGATATCTCCAGCTTTTTCATATCTTTCTTTTTTTATTGCTTCTTCTTTATCTATCTCAAGGTTTTTTATATTCTCTTCTATTTTTCTAATATCAGGAGATACAGTATACGCACTTAATCTTACCTTTGAAGATGCCTCATCCATTAAATCTATAGCTTTGTCCGGTAGATATCTATCATTGATATATCTACTAGATAATTTAACTGAAGCCTCTATTGCAGCATCAGTAATTCTAACTTTATGGTGGGCTTCATATTTATCTCTCAATCCAAATAAGATCAGAACTGCCTCTTCTTCAGATGGTTCCTCAACAACTACTGGCTGAAATCTTCTTTCAAGGGCAGCATCTTTTTCTATATATTTACGATATTCTTCTCTTGTTGTTGCTCCAATCAATTGTAATTCGCCTCTTGCTAATGATGGTTTTAATATATTAGATGCATCAATCGCACCTTCTGCTCCACCTGCACCAATTATAGTATGAAGTTCATCAATAAATAAAAGTACATTACCATCACTTATTACTTCACTAATAACTTTTTTTATTCTTTCTTCGAACTCTCCTCTGTATTTAGAGCCCGCTACCATGCCAGATAAATCTAGTGTTAAAACTCTTTTGTCCTTTATTGTCTCCGGAATATCCCCTTCAGTAATTTTAATTGCTAATGCTTCTGCAATAGCTGTTTTTCCTACACCGGGTTCTCCAACTAAACAAGGATTGTTTTTAGTTCTTCTGCTTAATATCTGAATTATTCTTTGTATTTCTTCACCCCTACCTATTACTGGGTCGAGTTTACCATCTCTTGCATATTGTGTTAAATCTCTACTGTATTGGTCAAGGGTAGGTGTATTAGACTTACTTTTGTTTTTACTTTTTTGTGCTATAAAATCATTCTTCGCATAGTTAACCTCTATGCCTGATGCTGTTAATAAATCTATATATACTTTTTGTATATTAGCACCCAGTGTATTTAATAATCTAACTGCAATACAGTCTGTTTCTTTTATTAAAGCAATTAAAATATGTTCTGTTCCTATGCTTTTAGCCTTTAACCTCATAGATTCTTGATAACTTTGATCTAATATATGCTTTGATCTAGGAGTAAACCCTCCTGGTTCTTTTATACCTATACTTGTTTTAGGTGCTATCAGTTGATTTATTAATTCCAAAACTTTTTCAACAGTAATTCCATTTTCTTTTAAAACATCTGCAGCAACACCTTCAGATTGCAATAAACCTATTAATAAATGTTCTGTACCTATATAATTATGAGATAGGCGATAAGCCGTTTCTTGAGCAATTTTAATAGCTTTGCTCGCATTCTCTGTAAATTTCTCTTGCATGTTTATCCCTCCTATTTAATTTCAGGCAGTGTTTTTCTAATAAATTCTGCCCTCATTTTATTTCTTGTAGATCTTCCTACTGTTTTACCTATTTTCCATTGTATACTTCCGGGCTGTATCTCCATCATTAATTGATGTATGTTTAAATCTTTCTTCAAATATAACAATTTATAATCTGTTCCAAACTTTAGTTGTGATAACAGCGTCATAGCATCTTCAGAACTTATTTGCCTTGAATATTTTAATATGCCATATGCCCTGTAAACCTGTTCTTCTAATTCATCATGATTAATGGATAAAACATATTCTCGCCTCTTATGCTCATGCCTAATTACTTGCAATACTAATCTATTTAAATTATCTATAATTTCCAATTCAGATGCACCTAATGTCTTTTGATTAGATATTTGATATATTGTACCTAAACTCTTGGTTCCTTCACCATAAGTTCCTCTTATAGTTGCACCAAATTTGGCTAATTCCTCAATCAATTTGGGAATCATTTTAGCAGATGTTAATGCTGGTAAATACATCATACACGATGCTCTCATACCTGTTCCAACATTAGTAGGACATGATGTAAGGTAACCATACTTTTTGTCAAATGCATAATTCAACTCTTCGTTAGTTATATCATCAATCCTATTTGCCATTTCATATGCTTTTGTAAGATTCAAGCCAGCTGCTATGGATTGAATTCTAATATGATCTTCTTCATTAATCATTATGCTAACAGATTCATCTTCAGATATTATAATTCCAGCTGGTTGGTTTTTATTTGCTAGATCAGGACTTAGAATATGCCTTTCTAACATTGCTGTTTTATCCATGTCAGATAAAGTATTTATATTGCATGAATAATATGGTTTATCTTCCTTTTCAGCTATAACTTGTGTTAAAGGTTTGACTTCTTCTACTAATTCTTTAGCTTCTTTTTCATCCATAATTGAGGAAAAAGGATATTTATCTAAGTTTCTTGCTAGACGGATGCGGCTTGATATAACAATATCATTGTTGGCCTCTTTTTCTTCATACCATTTAAGCATTGTTATTAGTCGCCCCTTTCTTTAATTTTAATATTTCGTCCCTATATCCTGCTGCTTCTTCAAATCTCTCATCTTGAACTGCATCTTTAAGTTTGATTTCTAATCTTTCAATATCAGATAATTCTTCTAACAAATTATCAGCGATACTTTTATAACCTTCAGGTCTTTTACCCGAATGTATATCTGAACCTTGTAATCCTTTTAACATTCTACCAATCTCATTATAAAAACTTGTATAGCATTCAGCACATCCAAATCTACCTGTTCTCATAACTTCTTCATATGATATTTTACACTTCTTACAACTAAATACTTTGCTTGAAATATTCTTTTTCGGTAAATCCTCTTTATAGTAATTAGTTAACAAAGATGATAGAAGTTCGCCTAGATTAAATTCATTGCTCCAGTCGGGGTTCTCCATCTGAAATGACGTAAATTTCGATGCACATTCTTCACATAAATGCTGTTCTTTCTTTTTACCATTAATGATTTCTGTGTATAAAACATTTGCTTCTTTTTGATTACATTTACTACAAATCATATATTTACCTCCCTTCAAACTCTCCATATATTTGTTCAATAACTTCATGCATCTCTACACTAGATATATTCCGGCAAATGGCTTTAGCTATTACTGTCTTTAGTTCTTCTTTCATTTCATTTAAAGAATTTAATTTATTACAGTTAACAGCAATTACTGCTCCCTTTCTTCTATCTAGTTTTAAATATCCTTCTTGTTTTAATATTGTATATGCTTTATTAACAGTATGCATATTAATGCCAATTACTTCTGCTAATTCTCTAACAGAGGGTAGGCTATCACCCTCTTGATAAGCCGAAGATGCAATTCCACATATAATTTGATCACGTATTTGAATATATAATGCGTCATCACTATTAAAATCAATTCTAATATAAATTTTAATCACCTCTTATAAAATATGTTATACTTGTTATATATATAGTATAACAGACCAACTCATTTGTCAATCCTCTTTGTAAGCCTTTAATTTAAGATGTTGCCTAATTACAATTACAGTCAATAATAAAATTACTATTAAACAAACTATAATAGTTATAGTATTACCCTTAGATTTTGTTTTATATTTTGATAATTCTTCTTTATCCCAACCAGTTTCTAAATCAGGACTTTCTTGTGATATTTCTTCTGGTTCAACATATCTTTGTATAGTTTTTTCAATTCTATCGTATTTATAAAAACCTTCACCACCATCATTATTAATTGCATATATTAATATAAAATCACTGTCTAATTCATTTTCAGGACTAAAGGATTCTATTGTAATATCACCTATTGAAAGTTGGGATCTAACATATCCTGATGGAATAATATCATCATTCTTTAATTCCATGATTTGATACTTAGTCTTTAACATAGCATAAATCTTTCCTTCGAATTCTATTATCTCCATATCACTTATAAACTCTTCAAAAGGATTATTACTTCCTAGCTCATCACCGAATTCTTTTATAGTATTAATTATATAGTCTTGTTTTAATCCAGATTCTGATATAACGGTAACAATTACTTTATTATCACCTTCTTTTAAATCCTTGTTACCCACTACTGTAACTTTTGATTTTTCATCTTCTGGAATTGCATTAATTGTTAAATCATTAATATCTTTATTTACCTTTATTTCATATTCAAAAACCTTTTTACTGAAATTTGGTTCTAACCCTTGTGGTTTAACTTTAAGATCTTTAAGATAGTTATTATTTGATGCTAATTCTTGCGCATTCACTTTTAAAGTTAAAATTTCACTTGAAACTGGCATACCATCTCCTGTTTCAAAACTAAATATCATTACTTTTCCGGTAAATCCAACATCACATACACCAGTTTTTAATGCTTTAAACTTAATTGCTAATTTAATGTTTTTACTACCCTCTGCAACATCTATATTAGATATCTTTAAAAATCCATATCCTCCTGAAATTACTGATGAACCTGATATATATTCTAACATCTCATTATCATATGTAAGATTAGTCTCATAGTCACCAATGAAATCTTTTGAACTGATGTTAATTGTTACAATTATTTCGTCACCAACTACCACCTCTGATTTTTCTGTCTCAATACTTACATTGACACTAGCTGCATTTATTATTATTGCCCTTCCTAAAATCCCCAAAACAAATACAACAAATAGTACTGACGCTCTATGTAAATATTTTCTTAAATTATTCATACTCTTTCCTCCTATATTATGTTTATATAGTAATTTTATTATTAGTCACCTGAATTGTAAAGCTTATTTATCAAAATTCCGGCAAGTAATGTTTTACCTGCCGGAATTATAGTTGAAAACTTTATTCTTTTATAATATTTACAGTGTAAATAGCTTCATTTCCATTCTCAGCTATAACTGATATTTCAATTTTATTATAATCTTTGTTTAATATTTTACTACCTCCACCATTAACTTTTGCTAGTTTACTAACTGCAGTAGAAGTAATGTTTACAAGATCTATATCCTGACCGACTATTATAGCATAGTCATATATCTCTTGATTAAATGTTGGTGTAAGTGTCAATGCTTTACCTTTATCATCAGTGACCTTTAATGATTTCATTCGATTATTAGGATTATATTCTTTTGTAGGTCTTGGTGAAACTTTCTTAGGCATATTTGTATATACAGGTATAGAAAATACAATTGGAATATCTTCCATGGTGTTATAAGCCATTGCAATTTTTCTTCCCTCTGCCCAAGGTGCTTCAACATTTGTCATATATTGATGAAAATGTGTTGATTTAGGGGTCACATTAAATTTCTGCAAATACACAGTATCCTGACCTCTGTTTATGTAATTATTTCCTATCATATATGAACCACCAACAATTGACTTATAAGGGTTAGTCCATGGAATCATATATAATGCATTAGTAATTGGGTTTGTAGTACCATTTCTTGCATATCTAAGACCATTTGCTATATTTTCGCCTGGTTTAGTGCTATCATTTGCTCCTATGTTGAAAAAGTTAAATAAGCCTTCAAATCCAGCTACTTTTCCACTCACACTATTACTTAATGTCGACGGACCTGTTACAATTTCTTGCTTTACCCTGGATGCCAAGTGATATGGACTTACTCCAGAATATTCAGCGGCCTTTATAAAGGTTTCGCCATATGTATATTTCTCATCTTTAAGAAAATCATTTGTAAATGTGTAATTAGAATTATATAAGGCCGTACCTTTTAATACATTCTCAACACCTTGTGCCGTTTGATAATCACAGTGATATCTTAATAATTCAAATTGAAATACTGTATCTGCTTCCAAAAAGTTTCTTGGATCCATATAATATTCAATAGCTTTAGTTGAAGCAGTTACCCATGTAGAGCCGTCAAATGGAATAAAAACATCACTCTTCCAATTATAAGCCTTAGGATCTAAAGATTTCCATTCAACACTTTTATTATTGGGAATTGTATTCTTACCCGGTACGCCTTGATCTTTAATCACTGTTTTCCAATCAAGGTTCGTATGATAAGCTTTAAAATCCCATAATGGTTTTAATCTATGTAATTCCATTAAAGGCTTTATATAATCATCAGGAAATCCTTCTTGTATTAATTTCTTTTCGAACTCACTATCAGTTAATTGCGGATTATTTCCCCCATCATTATTGCTATCATTTCCTGTAGGTAATTCATCACCTATGTAAATATATTTTGCTTGAACAAATCCATTAAACAGTATTCCTTCATGCAAAAGTTCTATAAAATACCACGTATCCCCATTATAAGTTATTGAGTAGTTTGCAGTTATCTTATCTTTATTCTTAAGTACAATTGGTTTCTTACTATAATCGTATAAATATCCATCTTGGCTATAATAATATTCATATACATTTAACTCTTTTGTATTACAAACATAGCCAGTTGATAATGTTACAAAATAATCATGGATTTTTAAATCCTTTACCTCGAAGATTTCTTCTGGTTTAGGAGTAGGTTTAGGGGTAGGTTCCGGTTTGGTTTCTGGAGCTGGTGTCGGTTTGGTTTCTGGATCAGGTGTTGGCGTTGGTTTAGGTGTAGCTTTAACTTCCGTCACTCTAAATGCCAAATCTGAAGCTAGTATATATCCTTTATATTTAACACTGCTCACTGTAAAGGAAATTTCAAACCATTTTTGATTTGCTACTGTTTTTTCTGATAGAATTGAAACAGCTTTATCTTGCTTTAGTGAAACAATATTGCCTTTACTATTTTTTAAGTAAGCTTGGCTAGAACCAGCACTTTTTCTTATCTTTATTGTTTTTGCTGAAATATTTGCTTTAACAGCCTTACTGGTATCAAGTTTTATAAAGTCACCGGATACATATCCGTATTTGTTAGTCTTTCCTACTTTATACATAATTCTGTACCATTTAGTCTTTGCAACTGTAAATTCATTAACTACAGTTACTTTTGTTCCATTTTTAATCATCTCTATAATGCTATAAGTAGTTTGTGGACCTTTTCTAACATTTAAATTTGTTGCAACTACTACCCCTGGTATCTTTAGTTCATTATCAATCTTATCATAATTTACTTTTGTACTAGTTGGTTTAGGTGTAGGAGTTGGAGCTGGTTTAGTTGGCGCTGGCTTAGTTTCAGTCTTATCTACTTTAATATAATCACCATGAACATAGCCTTGAACTTCTTTTGAGTTGAATTTTAATTTGGCTAAATACCACTTACCTGTCTCCTTAATAATTTCAATTTTATCTCCTTTAACAAGATATACATAAACTCCATTTAACTGTAGTCTATTTGCATCAGTTGATGGTCCTTCACGAACATTTAAACTAGATGCTGTCACAACTCCTGTTTTTGCAGATGCATTGATTATAATTGTGTTTGTAGGAATGCCTTGGGGCATAAGTAATACAATACATAAAAACAAGATAATAGATTTTTGTTTTTTAAACAACTTCATAACGTACCCCTTTCTCTGTCATTTGTATAGCTTACAATGCTTAAATCATAGAAAAAACATATGTCACTTATATGTCATACGTTTTCTATAATAGGATAATATTCGATTTTATTTGATTGCTTTCCCTATATCTGTTCTAAAGTATTTGTTTTCAAACTCTATCCATGAAATAGCATTATAAGCCTTTTCTCTTGCTTGCTTTAAATCATTCCCTTTAGCTGTGATACCTAAAACTCTTCCTCCATTAGTTATCACTTCATTACCTGTTTTTTTAGTACCAGCATGAAATGCAAAATAATCTGTTTTGGTATTAAATTTCTCAAGTCCTGATATTACCTTGCCCTTTTGATATTCCTCTGGATAACCACCTGATGCTAATATAACACAAACAGCTGCATTATCTTCAAACTCTAATTCAATTTGATCCAAAGATCCATCAATGCAAGCCTCACAAACAGATATTAAATCATTTTTCATTCTAGGCAAAACTACTTGAGCTTCAGGATCACCAAATCTCGCATTATATTCCAATACTTTTGGTCCATCTTCAGTTAAAATTAATCCTACAAATAATATGCCTACAAAATTCCGTCCTTCTGCCTTCATTGCATCCATTGTTGCTTGGTAAACAAACTTTTCACAAAATTCTTCAACTTCTTTAGTGTAAAATGGACTTGGTGAAAATGTACCCATGCCACCTGTGTTTAATCCTTCATCATTGTCCTTAGCCCTTTTATGATCCTGGGCACTTGTCATTGGCAATATATTACTTCCATCACAATAGCATAATACTGACACTTCTCTTCCAACTAAAAATTCTTCTACAACTAATATATTACCAGCACTTCCAAATTGCTTGTCTTCCATAATAATTTTAACACCTTCTTTTGCTTCGTTAAAATTATTACAAATAAGAACTCCTTTGCCCAAGGCTAGTCCATCTGCTTTTAAGACAATTGGATATTTACTTTTTTTAAGATAAATAATTGCATCGTCGGAATTTGTAAATGTTTCATATGCTGCTGTTGGAATATTATATTTTTTCATTAAATCTTTAGAAAATGATTTTGAACCTTCTATTAAAGCAGCTCTTTTGTTTGGTCCAAATATCCTTAAACCCTTCTCTTGGAAAGCATCTACGATTCCCATTACTAAAGGATCATCCATTCCTACAATTGTAAGGTCTATCTTATAACTTTCTGCAAATTCTACAAGTTTATCTATATCCGTTGCCATAATATCAAGACATTCTGCCAAGCTTTCTATTCCAGCATTACCTGGTGCGCAGTAAATTTTGTCAATTCTTTTACTCTCGCTTAATTTCTGTACTATAGTATGCTCTCTGCCTCCACCACCAACTACTAAAACCTTCATCCTCACTACCCTCTCTATCCAAATATTACTTTTTCAACACCTTTTTTTCCCTAACAGCTATTTTATCTTGGGCTATCATTTCAATTGCTTTAGGAAGTATTATCCACTCTGCCTCTTCCATAACTCTCTTTTGTAATACTTCAGGTGTGTCATCATCTTCCACATCTACTGCTTTTTGTAATATAATTGGTCCCGTATCAGTACCCTCATCAACAAAATGAACAGTCGCACCCGTAATCTTTACACCACGCTTTATAACTTCTTCATGGACCTTTATTCCATAAAATCCATCACCACAAAATGAGGGTATCAATGACGGATGTATATTTATTATTTTATTTTTATAATTTTCAGTTATTATCTTTGGCAAAATAAACAAACAGCCTGCCAAAACAATTATATCTACATTGAATGAATTTATTAAATCAAACATGGCCAAATCATATTCTTCTTTACTGGAAAAATCCTTCCTTAAAAGAACTTTAGTTGGTATATCATATTTTTCTGCTCGTTGTAATGCATATGCATCTTTTTTATTGCTAATAACAACATTGATAGATACATTCTTTAGATTTCCTTCTTCTATCTGGTCAATAATAGCTTGTAAATTAGACCCACCACCTGATACTAAAACTCCTATTCTTAACATAAGATAATACCATTAGTTCCTTCCCTAATCTCTCCAAGTTTATAAGCTGTTTCATTATTTGCTTTTAATATTTCCATAACTTGATCCGCTTTGTCGCCTTCAACAACAACTGCCATACCAATACCCATATTAAATGTATTATACATTACACTATTATCAATATTGCCTTCTTTTTCAAGCATTTTAAATATTGCTGGGACTTCATAACTATCTTTATTAATAAGAGCTTCCATACCCTTTGGTAGCATTCTAGGTATGTTTTCGTAGAATCCACCTCCTGTTATATGTGCGCATCCTTTAATTGTAATATTATTTTCTTTAATATACTTTAATGCATTTACATAAATTTTAGTAGGAGTAATCAATTCTTCGCCTAAAGTTTTACCCAACTCATCGTAATATGTGTTTAAAGTTTTCTCATCCATTGTAAATACTTTTCTAACTAATGAATAGCCGTTACTATGAATACCTGATGAAGCAAGTCCTATAACAACATCTCCAGATTTAATATTCATTCCAGTTATTAAATCTTTTTTATCTATAATTCCTACTGCAAATCCAGCCAAGTCATATTCTTCAATTGGATAAAATCCAGGCATCTCAGCTGTTTCGCCTCCGATTAAAGCTGCTCCTGATTGTTTACATCCTTCTGCAACTCCGGCCACAATTTCTGCTATTTTTTCAGGATAATTCTTGCCACATGCTATATAGTCCAAGAAAAACAAAGGCTCTGCCCCTGCACATGCAACATCATTTACACACATTGCTACGCAGTCAATTCCTATTGTATTATGCTTATCTAATATAAATGCTATTTTAAGTTTTGTACCTACTCCATCAGTTCCTGATACTAGAGTTGGTTCATCCATATGTTTAAAATTGCCCAAAGAAAAAGCACCCGAAAATCCACCAATACCTGATAGGACTTCTTGGCGCATAGTTCCTCTAATATGTTCTTTCATTAGATCTACAGCCTTGTAACCTGCTTCAATATCTACACCTGCTTTTTTATAATCCATATTATCCTCCTCTAAACAAATTACAAATTAATTATTGTCTTTATTTTATCATAAATCTTATAATTTGTCCTATAATTAGATAATATATATTCTTATGGATTATATTAGACAGTCTAATCACATATAATTTTCCATTTTGATTTTTTTACATTTGCTTCAAATATTCATTGTGACCTAGTTTATCTAGTTTTTCTGCCTTTGCCAAAACAGATTCTTTTTGTTCTTTAGCAAATAATTTTAATTTATCTAATAGTATTGGATCACTTGTTGCTAATATTTTAGCTGCTAATAATCCTGCATTAGTTGCACCATTTATAGATACAGTTGCTACTGGTATTCCTGATGGCATTTGTACTATAGAATATAAGGAATCTACACCGGCTAATGATTTGGTGTGAATTGGCACTCCTATTACAGGCATTGGAAAAATTGCTGCTGACATTCCTGGCAAATGCGCTGCCCCTCCTGCACCTGCTATAATAATCTTTAGGCCTCTTTCTTCTGCTGATCGTGCATAATCAAAAAATACATCTGGCATACGATGTGCAGAAATTACCGTCATTTCATATTCAACATTTAATTTTTCTAGTACATCGGCAGCACCTTTCATAATATGAAGATCTGAATCGCTCCCCATTAAGATGCCTACTTTAACATTCTTTTTCATAATTTCCTCCTAGTTTTCATCTAATGCTTTATTTAATTCTTCTGTACCAGGCAGAACAAACCTGCCATTTTTAATAATATTTATTTTTTCACCATTCTTTTTATAAACAGATATTTCTTCAAGTTCATCATAGGGCAAAGTTATATCTGTATGACAATTAAGATAAGCCTTTTCTGGTACAGTTTTTCTTAAAATTGAAATCTCATTATCTCTAGCTACAATTTCTTTACCATCTGGGTTAAATACTTTAGTGTCTTCACTCATACTATAACATGTATCACCAATTGCAAAATGTGGGCCTGTCTTTTCCGCTATTAGAATCGGCAACTTTTCCTGTATATTATATTTTTTCCCCATTACATAAGCTGTTGTATTAGTTCCTATTGCAAATTCCCCCATAGGAAGTGTATCATGATTATTCATTAAATTTTCTTTAATATAACGTTTATTACTTTCATTATTATCAAAATTCCTACTTGAATAATCAATAATTTTACCATCTTTAAAATATAATTCTAATTCTTTGTATTCTAGACCTTTTAGATAAATCCTAGGTAGATGTAATAAGCCTTCTGTTCCTTTCAAAACCGGTGATGTAAATACTTCTCCAACAGGTATATTTACATCTGCTACACAATTTTCAAATTTACTTTCTTTTTCACTATTAACAAGCGGGTATAGCATAACTTTAATATCAGTCTTGTTGTTACCATCACCCTTAACTCTAACATAGTCACCTTGATCTAAAGTATCAATCAATACCTGCTGTATTTCTTGATAGAGTTCCGCATCTAAAGTATTTACTTTGACAGTAGCTCTAAAGATTTCCTCGTATTCTTCACCTATATCACTTATTGGATATGCTATAATTGTAAAGGACGATTCACTCCTTTTTATATAAATATTATTAATTAAACTAGCTTCTCTATTATAATCAACAAAGATTTTTTGTTGATCTTTACTTAGTTTTAAATTCTCATCTTTATCAATTGGCGAGAATAATTCTTCTCCAAACACCTCGATGACAGCAGGTCCAGCATATTTTATAGCAATGTCTTTATATTTTTCAAGCATTTCTTTTAGGCTCTCTAATTTTTTTTCTTTTATTTTCTCGTCGAAGTAAAGTGCTATATCATATCTATGGTCATAATAATATTGCCTGTTAGGACTCGTTGTGCTTACTGTAAATGTTGGCTCCAATCCTAATTCTTTAAAATTCAGTATTGCTTGTTTTACTAGTCTTTCAAAACCAATAAAAAACCTAATATTCACAACTTCTTTTTTACTTAAATCGATATTATTACTTATAAAGCCTTTTCTAAAACCTTCTGTAAATTCGAAAGCCATGGACTTAACTTCTTCGTCTGTTAATCCATTTATAAATTTAGCAGTTCTCAGTTCATTATCCGTTATATTTTTACCATAATAATAAAGATATCTTAAATCATTTAAATCTGAATTCATAATAATATCATAGTAAAACTTATATTCTGTATCAATTAATTCTACTATTCTTCCTTCTGCCATAATATTAGAGTGTTTAAAATAATAATCATAAATAGTTTGCTTGACTAGTTTATAACTCAATTCATTTTCAGCTTTTAAACAATCGTAAACTTTAATGAAAAGCTCAAGTATTATTATTATTTCAAATAATTTACCCTTGTAAACATATTCAATTAAATATAATAATTCTGAAGAAAGTACAAAAATTGAATTCCCAACTTTTTCACCTAATTTTTCTACTACATATGTAGGATTAAAGTAGCTATCTTGGTAATTGTCTTCCATAATATTACAATAGGCTTCTTTGTTTATTCTTTCCAATTCTGTAAGGTCTAGTTCTCTAATCTTATTTTTTCTTATTAGTATATAAGTTTCATTAATCTTTTCAATAAATTCAATCAATGAAATAAAAAGCTCTCTATATTCTCGATTAATTATTTCTTCATTTTTAACTAATCTAATTTTGTCTATTGCAATTTTATATCTTTTATCCAATGCTTTATCAAAGCCACTAGGCTTATCACAAAAATCCATATATTTTACCTCGTTTTTAATAGTCTTTATTCATTAATAATAATTCCTTTTTTAACATTCTTATTGATTATATTTTCAACATAAGCCCATAATGCCTCAGAACCCTCTGCAGTTTCCTTATTTCTGTTCATTATTTGCGATAATTTAACTCCATGCTCTTCCCAAGACTTGCCTTCACTTGCATCATTTAAAAGTATGGGTTGGATTCTATCAAGCGAAGCTGCAAACTTGGCTTCAGGTGTAGCTCCCTTTTCAAACTCGTCCCAAATATCCCTAAGCATTTTGGCTTGATCATTAGGTAGAATATTAAATATTCTATCAGCAGCATCTAATTCTCTTTTATTTTTAGTCACATTTGATGCTTCATCATAAGCATATGTATCGCCTGCATCAATTTCAACTATATCGTGTATTAATAGCATAAGCATAGTCTTTGCAATATCTATTTGCTGATTAGAGTATTCACTAAGAAGAACACAAATTAAAGCCATATGCCATGAATGCTCTGTATCATTTTCCTTCCTTGAACCATCAGCAATATAATTTTGTCTTACTATATCTTTTAATTTATCTACTTCAAGTATAAACTCTATTTGTCTATCTAATCTATCCATATTAATCCTTTCATCTATAAAATTAAATTGCTTAGTTCTTTATATACTAGCCAATAAATATTCCTAGCAAATATAATATGATTAAAAACACCATTAATAAACTATTAAAGGCAATACCCAGTATAGGAAATTTAAAAAATATGTCCTTTTCAAATGTTGATTTATACCCAATATAAAAACCAAAAATAGAAATTGCAAGTGCTATTAGTCCATATATTCCTATCCATAAATTTGTTGTTGATATGCTTTGACTTAAGAAAATAGATATAATTAAAAATATTATTAAATTCAATATCCCAATTACAAATGATAATATGCCTTTTTTACTGTTTTGCCGTCCTGAAAAATAAAACTTTTCCATTACTCTCTTTCTTCTTATTTTCAAATCACACCAACTTTCTTCTTAATATTTTATAAGCTAAATAACCAAGCAATCCTCCTATAGTATTTAAAAGTATATCATCTACATCAAATATACCAACTTTAAATATTAATTGTAGACACTCAACCGTCAAACTAAATAATGTGCTTAAAATAATTACTTTATAAAATTTATCTACACTCTTATTTATTAAGGGTAAGATAAATCCAAATGGTGAAAACGCTAATATATTACCAATAATATTTACAACAAAACTTTCAATCCCTAATATTCTTCTGTGTTTTATAAATCTATTAATTTCACTAAAAAACACTAAGTTATATCTATATGCTTCATTACAATTTATTCTTCCATACCTTTCACTAAAGAAGAGAAAATATGATAAAAATATAATATAAATATAAAAAACCACATTCCAATATATTCTAATCTTTTTATTATTAGCATTTTTATTATTCAACGATTTCTCCAATTCTATATGTCATGACTCATTTCCCAATGCATTAAAAGCAACATTAAACTTCTTAATATAATTACTCCTGATAAAATAATAAGATTCTGATAGCTTCTAACCATAATAGTTTCTAATATTTCGGCAATAAGTAAAAAACTTAATCCTAAGGATAAGTTTTTCAGCCAATGATGTCTCATTTTTTTATCTTTAACTAAATCATAAATTGCTCTTAAACCAGTATATATTATTATTAACATGCCAATACTTTCAAATAACAATACAGCGGTTTCAACAACAACTTCTAATATATAATGTATAATATCCATATATTCTATTTCCTCTCTTTGTTGTTATATAATTTATAAATAAAATGTTAGCATATTCTATATTTAAAA
>DUQJ01000110.1 GCA_012837865.1 Clostridiales bacterium
TAAATTTTTAAGTTATTACCGAATTGTTACATATGCCTTAATATCTCTATGATATTGTAGAAAAACATGAATTTAAAGCCTCAGAAATTGTAAAGCTAATTCTTTTTATTGATTCATCTATATCTTTAGGAGTTACAAACATATTAAATATAGCATTTTCATTAATATCATTTATAAATTGATATATATCATTTTCTTCATAATTAAACTTCTCCATATACTGAGTTAAGGTATCGGATACAATTGTTGCTGCATCAACAACAGTCGGCACTCCTATAGCGATAACATCTACTCCTGTGCTTGATTTATTAATTGCTTTTCTATTATTACCTACACCAGAACCGGGTGATATACCAGTATTCGTTAATTGAACAGTCGTATTTAACCTTTTTACACTTCTAGAAGCAAGTGCATCAACTACAATAATTAAGTCTGGTTTTGTTTCTTTTATTATTCCCTTAATTATTTCAACTGCTTCCATTCCTGTCTGAGCCATAACACCAGGTGAAATAGCACTAACATTTCCTAATTTGTTTTTACTTTTAAACTCATCACCAAATTCATTAATAATATGCCTAGTGATAAATAAATTATCAATTACTTCAGGACCAAGTGCGTCAGGCGTAACATCTCTATTTCCTAATCCTACTACTAAAACATTATTATATTCTTTGTTTTCTATTAAAGTTTTTAAATATTTATTTATTGTTTTTGATAAAGGCTTATTATAGTCTTCATCTGAATTATTCATTTTACTAGCTTCTATTGTAATATATTTACCTATATCTCTTTCCATAGCTTTAGCACCAGCTTCATCTTTAATTTCTACTATAGATGTTCTAATATCATTCTTTTTATCAAATTCTTCCTTTAAAATAACACCCTTAATCTCTACGCTATCTTGTTCAAAACTTTCTCTAACCTCTAATGCTAAATCCGTTCTAATGTTTTTATTCATTTTTATTGTTTCGCTCCTTATATTTCAATGGTTTAATATTATGTTTTTATCTTCACCATATCTTATATTAATTATGTATAAACTTTTGCTATCATTAAATTTTAAATATATATTGACAATGACTTTATATTGTAATACTATATAATTGTATGTTTCATTAAGCGTCCGTGTCCGATATTATTGAAACAATTATTCAGACAACCTATACCAGTTAAGGCTTCCACTCTCTAAAAGTTGCCTATGGTTTATAGTAAGTCAATAATCACAATATTGGAGGTGTATGAATTGGCTAATATTAAAACTGCTAAAAAAAGAATTAAAATCAATGATACAAAATCTGCTAGAAACAAAGCAATTAAATCAAAAGTAAAAACTTTAATTAAAAAAGTTGATGCTGCTATTGTTGCTGCTGATAAAGATCTAGCTAGCGAAAGTCTAACTGAAGCAATATCTGCTTATGATTCAGCTTGTACAAAAGGCGTTTATCATAAAAACACAGTTGCTAGAAAAGTTTCTCGTTTAACTAAAAAAGTTAAAGCAATCGCTTAATTTAATATTAAAATGATAACAAAAAAGCCATGTAATTTAATTACATAGCTTTTTTTTACGGAGAAGGAGGGATTCGAACCCTCGGTGGCTATTAACCACAACAGTTTTCGAGACTGTCACCTTCAGCCTCTCGGACACTTCTCCAAAGTCTGATTTATGTTTTTCTAACTACTTAATTTAACTACTAACAAATCAAGGCCAATACTCTCTTGTATAAGTCCTGTTTTAATATCTGCTTCCATTTGGATTGTATACTCTAAATAACTCCTTAATTTATCTACTGTAAACTTATTACTTTGTCTAAGGTTTTTGCTAACTGCAAATGGGGGAATTCCTATTCTCTTACTTATTTCTGTGTTTTGAAACCCCAAACGGCTTAGTTCTTTTATTTGTAATAATATATTGAATTGCCTGTTAATCAAATATAATATCCGCATGGGCTTTTCACGTAATTTAATCAAATCATAATATAACTCTACTGTTTTGTTTTGCTGCTTAAATGCCATTGCATCAATCATTTCAAATATTCTATTTGTTATATTAACAGTAACAAGTAAATCAATATCTTCTTTTGTAATTGCATCTCTTTCATCAACATATGAAACTAATTTTTTAATTTCATTAGAAATCGATTCCATATCACTACCAATCCGGTCTATCAAATACATTGCATTTTGTTCAGTAATTTTTTTATTATTTTGTTTTAAAGTTTTTGCAATAAAAATTTTTAAATTATTTACATCTAAATTATTAAGTTCTAGAACATAGCCATGTTTTTTTATCAACTTATATAATTTCAATCTTTTATCTATATCATTTTCTATGAAAATAATAATTGTTGTTTCAGGAATATCTAGAATTGATTCTGAAAACTCGTTTGCCTCATTAAATAAGGAAGAGTTTTCGATTAATATTAATCTTTTATCTTTAAAAAAAGGTAATGTTTGTGCCAATGCAATCACATCACCTAAATCAATATCTTTACCGTCATATCTAGTAAAATTCATTTCATCGTCTTGATCAACTATTGCATTTCTCAATAGATTTTTATATAGATTTTTTAAATATGGTTCATTTCCATATAATAGATAATAAGGTTTGAAATCATTGTTTTTAATATGTTTTTTGATTGTATTCATTATAATATCACACCAATTCTATTTTAATACTTTGAAATCCTTAAGTGGCCAAATCCTCAACACAGCTTTTCCTACAATATTCTTTTTATTTATTGGTCCTAAACTTTCATATCTGCTATCTAAACTTAAGTTTCTATTGTCACCCATTACAAAATATTCATCTTCACCTAATGTAATTGGTTCCTCTGCAATACCTTGAAATTCAATTGGATCCTTTCCGAAATTCTCTTCTTCAAGCTTACCATCAATATATATATTATCATCTATAATTTGAATTGTCTCATTGGGCAAAGCAATTATTCTTTTAACATAATATTCATCAATTTCTGGACCGTATGGGAAAAAGATCACTATATCAAACCTTTTAATATCTGTAAAACGATATGAAATTTTTTCTACAATTAAACTCTCTCCGTCTTGCAATGTTTCCATCATAGATGGTCCATCCACAATAGTACGTTGTACAACATATAATGGTACTATTTTTAAAGATACAAAAAGAATTATAGAGTAAACTAACAAATCAATCAAGATTGATTTAATACTAAATTTATTATCTTGTACTTCATTATCAGTATCATCTTGTTGTACATCTTCATCATTATAAGATTCCACTAGTGACAAATCTTCTTCATCGTCAAAAGTAGTTTCAGTTAAATTTTCTTGTAAATCCTTCATTGTTATACCCCCGATAAAAACTATTCATTATCGAATTCTTCCTCATCACTTATTATTTTCACTTTAGATTCAAACAATTCTTGCACAGCTATTGATAACGGTTTAGGTAGATCTTCACTTTCTATTTTTGCTGTAGCACCTAAAATCAATTGTCTCGCTCTTTTTGCAGTTGCTATAACAATTGAATATCTGCTATTTACTAATAACTCTTCGCCTGGTTCTACCTCACTATTAACTATATTCATTAAATCATTGTACGATGGATGCAACATATTCACATTTTCTCCTTCCAAACCACATTATATTTATTATCTTTATTTAAATTATCAACATTGTTTGCCCTTGCAGCAATAGTCTCAGGTAATAATGAAGACAAAACAATATGGCCACTGTCTGTAACAATGACCGCTTTTGTTTTTCGTCCACATGTTGCATCTACTGCAACACCTGAATCTTTTGCTAATTGAACCATTCTTTTGATTGGGGCTGCGTCAGGACTAGTTATAGAAATTATTTTACTTGTATTTACTACATTCCCATATCCTATATTCACTAGTCTATTCAACTCAAATTCCTCCATTAAACTATTCTATATTCTGTATCTGTTCACGAACTTTTTCAATTTCAGTTTTTAAATCAATACCAATATTAGTAATTTCTAAATCATTTGATTTTGACAAAATAGTATTCGCTTCTCTATTCATCTCTTGAGCAATAAAATCAAGTTTTCTTCCTATATTATCACCATTAATCAAAGTGTTTTTCATACTAGATATATGACTTCTTAATCTTACCATTTCTTCATCAGTGCATATTTTATCAGCATAGATAGTAACTTCAGTGATAATTACATGTTCATCAATTTGATTGTCTGTAAGTAATTCTTGAACTTTATTTGTTAGTTTTTCTCTATATTCTGTAATTAACTTAGGTGATCTGTCCTCAATGCTATCTAATAATTCATTCATATAATCTAATTTTATAATTATATCATTTTTAAGATTCTCACCCTCAATAACTCTAGATTCAACTAGTTTCTCAACTGCGGTTCTTACAGCCTCTTCAATAATACTCCAAAGCTCATCTTCATCTATGGATTGTTCTTCTAATGTAAACACTTCATGATATTTAGATAATGTTGTTGCATTAATATCATTAGGAATACTAAAATCATTTGATATATTCACCAACAAATCAATGTATTCTCTCGCTAATTCTTTATTATACTTAATACATATTTTATTCTCAGTATAATCTTCATACATGATGAAAATATCAACTTTACCTCTGCCTATATATTGTTTTAAAATGCTTCTAATATTTGTTTCGAAACAGTTTATCTTTTTTGGCATTTTGATTGAAAGGTCTGAATACCTGTGATTTACTGCTTTTAGTTCAACAGTAACTTTTCTTGATTCCGTTACTATTTCACTTCTGCCATAACCTGTCATGCTTTTTATCATTGACTACACACTCTTTCTTAATTAATAGATATATAA
>DUQJ01000111.1 GCA_012837865.1 Clostridiales bacterium
AAACACTTGACACATACATAAATATTTACAAAGTTGTATTTCAAACATTTATAAGTTATAATATTTTAAGATTATAACTTTAGAAATGGTGGTTTTTATGAGAAAACTTGCGTTATCAGATGAGATTTTACTTAAAGTAGACAAGCCTGCTAGATATATTGGTGGCGAAGTAAATGTAACAATGAAAAACATTCAAGAAATTGATATAAGATTTTGTATGTGCTTTCCAGATATATATGAAATAGGAATGTCGCATTTAGGAATTCAAATATTATATGATATGCTTAATAGAAGAAAAGATACTTATTGTGAGAGGGTATATTCTCCTTGGATAGATTTAGATCAAATTCTAAGAGATGAAAATATACCTTTATTTGCGTTAGAAAGTCAAGAGCCTATTAAAAACTTTGATTTTCTTGGAATAACAATACAATATGAAATGTGTTATACAAATATATTGCAAATACTTGATTTATCACATATTCCCCTTTTAGCTAAAGATAGAACAGAAGATGATCCAATAGTTATAGGAGGAGGACCTTGTTCTTATAATCCTGAACCTATAGCTGACTTTTTTGATTTTTTCTATATTGGAGAAGGGGAAACTGCCTATAATGAGATATTGGATTTATATAAAGAATGTAAACAAAAAAACAAAAGTAGAAAAGAATATTTGGAGTTAGTAGCTAAGATAGAAGGAATGTATGTGCCTCAATTCTATGATATTCAATATAACGAAGATAATACAATTAATAAAGTTGTGAAAAACAATATTAATGCTAAAGATAAAATTACAAAACAAATTGAGATGAATTTATCGGAAACATATTATCCAACTAAACCTTTAGTTCCATTTATTGAGGCTATACAAGATCGTGTTGTATTAGAAATACAAAGAGGCTGTATTAGAGGCTGTAGATTTTGTCAAGCAGGCATGATTTATAGGCCTGTTAGGGAAAGAAGTATTGAATATTTAAAAGATTGTGCAAAAAAAATGTTGGAATCCACAGGATATGATGAAATATCTTTAAGTTCATTAAGTTCTAGTGATTATTCAAAATTGCAAGAATTGGTTTATCATTTGATTGAAGAATATGGAGATAAGGGCTTGAATATTTCACTTCCATCACTTAGGATTGATGCCTTTGCACTTGATGTAATGTCTAAAGTACAGGATTTACGCAAAAGCAGTTTAACTTTTGCACCAGAAGCAGGTTCACAAAGACTTAGAGATGTTGTTAATAAAGGTCTTACAGAGGAAATGATTTTAAAAGGTGCTGCTGATGCATTTGAATTAGGCTGGAATCGTGTTAAATTATATTTTATGTTAGGTCTTCCAACAGAAACATATGAAGATATAGAAGGCATTGCAATCCTAGCTAATGAAATAGCCAGAGTTTATTATGAAATACCTAAGCAAGAAAGAAACGGTAAAATTAATATTGTTGCAAGTACATCATTTTTTGTACCAAAGCCATTTACACCATTTCAATGGTCAATGATGGAAGAACCTCAAGAATACCTTAACAAACAAGGATTTTTAAGAGGGAAAATAAATAAACAGTTAAACCGTAAAAGCATTAAATATAATTGGCACGAAGCGCAACAAAGTCAATTAGAAGGGGTGTTTGCACGTGGAGATAGAAAACTTAATAAAGTTATTTATGATGCCTATAAATTAGGATGTATCTATGATGCTTGGAATGAACATTTTAATTATGAAAAATGGATAGAAGCATTTGAATGTAACGGAGTAGATATTGATTTCTATAATAGAAGAGAGCGTAGTGAAAATGAAATTTTTCCTTGGGATATAATTGATGTAGGCGTTACAAAAGAATTTCTGTATGAGGAGTATCAACGAGCAATTAGAGAAGAAGTAACACCAAATTGCAGACAAAGTTGTTCTAGCTGTGGTGCAAGTACTTTTGGTGGTGGAGTATGTTTTGAGGATGGTGATACATAGATGGTTGTAAGAATTTGTTTTAAAAAATATGGTGCTATGAAGTTTATAGGGCATTTAGATCTTATGCGTTACTTTCAAAAGGCATTCCGTAGAGCAAAATATGATATTAAATATTCACAAGGCTATAATCCTCGTATGATTTTATCATTTGCATCACCATTAGGAGTTGGAATTACAAGTGATAGAGAATATTTAGAAATCAGATTGAATTCATCAGATAGGCCTGAAGAAATGTTAATTAGGCTTAACAATGTTCTAACAGAAGGTTTTTTAGCAAGCGATTTTATAGTGTTAAAAGAATTTGATGAAGATATTAAATTAGTACCAGCCATGTCCTTAGTTACAGAAGCTGATTATTTGATTTCTCTTAAAGATGGCTATAATATTGGTGGTAATATTAAAACCCAATCAGATTTAATTAAAATATTTAATGAATTTGTAAATCAAGATAAAATAATGATAATGAAAAAAACAAAAAAAGGTGAAGTGGAAATTGATATTAAACCTTTAATTAGATTTATAGCATTTAGTAGTGATGAATATGTAAAAACATTAAGGACTTTATCAGATTCTACAAGTGTAGGATGCAATAAGCTAGATGAATCCTCAGTTGCAACTAAATATAATAATGGTGTTTTACTATATATGCAACTTTCATCAGGTAGTGTGGATAATCTTAAACCCGATCTTGTTATGGAGGCATTTTCAAATTATATTAATATCGAATATAATCCATATGCATTTCAAATTCATAGGCTTGATGTATATACAAGGGATACTAATAATGGTAAAATCAAATCATTAGGCTATAGATATAGTGGAAATGGGATTAATGATGAAAAATAAATTAATTATTACAAAGGATAAAAATAGAATAATATCAGCTTTATATAAAGACAGGGATATGATTCAAGTATCGGTTGATTGTATAAATCAAGACAGCATTCTTGGAAATATATATATTGGTAAAGTTAAGAATATTATCAAGAATATTAATGCTGCGTTTGTTGAAATATCTAATGGTTTAATATGCTATTATGCTTTAAATAATGATGTCTTACCTATAATGACTAATAGCTCGAAGAAAGTAAAGATAGGTGATGAATTAGTTGTTCAAGTGTTAAAAGAATCAATAAAATCAAAAGCACCTCTTGTATCTTCTAAGATTGAATTAACTGGTAAATATGTTATTTTGATATATGGTAAAACAATTTTATCAGTGTCAAATAAAATTAATAATATTGATGAAAAGAATAGGTTGAAAAATATCCTTGAGCCTTATATTAATGATGATTATGGTTTCATTATAAGAACAAATGCAGAAAATATTGATGAGAATAAAATTAAAAATGAAATTGAATATTTAATTGAAACTTTTAATCAAATTAAAAAATACAGTATTTATAAAAGCTGCTTTAGTCTTATATATGAAGCACCAGCTAGTTATATTTGTGATATAAGAGATAGTTATTCAGAACTTATAGATGATTTTATAACTGATGATGCGGAAATCTACAATAAAATTCATGATTACTTATCTGTATATCAAAAAGAAGATTTAATAAAATTAGGCTTATATAAAGATGATTTATTAAGTCTTAATAGTTTTTATGGAGTGAAAA
>DUQJ01000112.1 GCA_012837865.1 Clostridiales bacterium
CATTTTTACAATAAAAACTCCATGTCAGTCCATGTAGGAATTCGTGTACAAAAAGACTTGCAAACATAGCAAGATAAAAAAGCAATATCCCCAATATTGGAAAGTCGAACTCGATACTATCCTTTCTATAAAAAAACAACATATAGCATAGTGCTGCTACGGGCCCAGCAGTAACGAAAGCCATAATGTTTGCCTTTAATATTGAAATTGTATGTTGTTCCCCACGGTAACCTTGACTTTCAAGTTGTTTTCTAATTGAATTAAAATTTTCTGTACGTTGATTTTCATTCACTTTAGTCCACCTTCCTTTAAAAACCTAGCTCAATATCCTATATATATCCCCTTGATTATAATACTGCAATAAACAATGTATGTATTTAATCTGATTAATATAATTACCTATTTCTACCTTTATTTTCACTTATTCTTCTTGACCTATTACTAATGAATACAACACCTTGTATTTTAATATCTTTAAATATCATATAACCTGTACTGTTTCACAATTATAAAAAATTCGTCTTATGAATTATAATATATTTTCATCCTTTAATTCTTTGATTGCCTTTTTTACAGCTATTTTAATTACAAAATATAAGATTACTGCTGGTATACCTACATATATTGGTAATAGCAATAAAATTCCTGGTAAAATCTGCACCATATGGACTTCCCCCTTAAAATTCAAATTATGCTCATTTTCCTACTTACTATTTAAGCCATTATGTAATAAATCCATAACAGCCTCTTCATTCCCAAATTAAACCGCAGTATCCCATATTGCAACCATGTTTCCTACATCCATTTCTATCCTCCCCATACAATAAAAACATTTTTATTGTACTATTGCCTACTAACACGAAAGTACTCTCAATTCTTTTTCCACGATGTGTTATAAGGATACTTCTTTTCTATATTCATTTGATATTCATTTAGTTTATAAATTAAATTTTCTTTAAAACAAATAGTACTTGCCCCCTGAAATACATATTTTTCATATGCATACAAACATTCAAATTCCCATTCTAAAATAACTGCTTCCTTGCCATTATCATAAAACTTATTATTAATATCCCATCTTAAAACTCTATTACCATCTACATTCCAACCTTCAAACCAATTTTTAGCGATTGACTTATTATTATAAACATCGCCTGTACATTCCTGGATCATCACATCATTGTGCAATAATGCCAAAAACACCCTTTTATCTTGTTTTAACCACGAATCAAAGTAATTTTCAGTTATTGTAAATGCTAATTTTTCGTTCATATCTAACACCTCATTTTTAATGATTTAAGTTTCTTTAACTATCTTATCCCTTAATATAGTATAGAACCTTTTTGGTTCTTCCCATTGGGGAAAATGTGCTGATTTTTCAAACCATATTAATTCCTTTTTGGGCGCTTTAATACTTTCATAATATTGACTTACAAGTACAGTTGGAGCATTGTAGTCATACTTCCCTTCTATAAAATAAATAGGAATTTCAAATTGTGTGGCTGTTTTAAACAAATCAACCTCTAAAAATTTTAGCCAAAGCATTTGCAAAGATTGTTTACTCCCACGAAGTCTTTTTAAAATATCCACTAATGAATATTCTGGTGAAGAAAGAAAATGCTTTTCCAAATACCTATAATTACTTTGTCCATAAAGTGCCCCACCATATTTAACTAAGTATTTTCTTTGTAACAATAAACATTTAAGCCAGTCAGACCTATTAAAATAGTCTTCTCCTATATCTTTCAATTGTTTTTCTGCCTTTTTATCCTTATTCAAAAACGCTTGATTTAATGTATATTCATAGGTAAGCCGCTCATTCTCCTTCATATGAACCACTTGTCCAACCCCAATATAAGCATAATAATGTTTCGGATACTTTTGCACAGCTTGTAATGCGATGGCTGTCCCCCAAGAGTTGCCCATAATATATATTTTTTCCTTATTAAATCGTTTTAACAGTAGTTTTGTTAATTCGTATGTATCAGAAATAAAAATATTCACATCAATCTCATCTGATTTCTTAAAAGGATAATAGGATTTCCCAGCCCCTCTTTGTTCCCAATTAACTACAATAAAATCATCTTCTAAATCTTGATTTATTCCTGTCATTACCGGTAACATTGCATCGCCTGGTCCCCCATGCAAAAATAGTAATACAGGATTTTCAATATTTCTTCCACGTATACAAATATACTGATTTATTCCACCAATAATTACCCCCTCTAAAATAGCAACACTTTTATTATGTTGGTCTAAGATCCGTGGAGTAGTTCCTCTTAATATACCCCTAATCATCTCAATTTCCTCCAGTATCTATTTATAGGTATTCACACTTATAAATTCCTCACAATGTTCCTATAATTAACCCTCTTACGATTTTCAAATTAATTCACCTTATATCTTCTTCAATTATATCCTCTACTATATCAACCACTATTCCAACACATTCTTTACAGACATTATTTAACAAATCCTTTTCTTTAAATTCTTTTTTTCCTCTAGGAGTTGTCAAATCACAACCTTCAAGTAATTCACGGCAAATTACTGTATTATGTTTTTCAACGAAGTTATTTATTAAAAGCCTAGTTTTTCTGTATGTATTTTCAGTTAACAAGCTATCATTACAATCTCCCCTTCCATACAGAACACCTAATACCATAATTCCACCTGATACCGCTCCACACACTTCTTCTTTTCGACCCATTCCAGCACCAAAACCACACGATACTTTTAATGCTGTATCTTTATCAAAATTTAAGTAATCACAAAAGGAATAGAATACTGATTGAGAACAATTATAACCGGCTAAAAACTTATTAATCGCAATCTCGCTCTTTTTCATTTCATCATCTCCCGCAGTTTACTGAATTCTTTCTCCAATAATTATATTTGGCATAGTTAATAAACATCTATTGAATCTTTTGTAATACTTTTCTAGCCCTAATTTACTAGCATTGCCATGTGTAAATTTATTATCTAATTCCCAATAGAGAACATATTTAACCGACTTTATTATTCTTTTTAATTCAGTTGCAGGTTCGCCATTTTTTACTGCATTAAAATCTGTCTGACGATGTGTACGTTTCATATATCTTACATCAATTACTCCAGGGATATTTCTATAGTGTTCAGCTACTTCTTTTATCAACTCTTCAAACTCTTCAGTCTTATTTGTTTTAACTTCGTAAATACATACTTCAACAAATGTATTCTTCTGCATTTATTTGCCTCCTTAAAAAATCTATGGAATGACCTAATACCCCTCCTATTAATCATGGAGTACTCTTGGAAAGTCGGTGTTCCCTTGTATGGCTTTTCTAAGATATTTTCTTCTGTCATAATTCCGGCCTTGAGCCATTTTTTAATAGTTTTGACAGTGTAACTTAAATTATCCCTCTATTAAAAATTCAAGTGAATCCTTTTCAAATTGTTTACCTTCTTGAAAGGCGCCATGTCCTAGATTAGAATATATAA
>DUQJ01000113.1 GCA_012837865.1 Clostridiales bacterium
GGTTTTTGGCATATCTACCATTAGGTTTGCATCATTGACTGCAATAGATGCCATGGAGTTTTTATCTACAATAACCATCTTTACTTTACGCGACTCATCTGTAATAACATAGTTGATGGTTGCTTCACTTGCTGTACCTGCTGTTGTATTAATTGCAACAATCGGCAAGGCTTTATTTTTTGACAGGTGCATCCCATTATAATCTACAATGCTACCTCCATTTGTCCCTAAGATTGCAACACCTTTTGCGGTGTCTTGGGGTGAACCGCCACCAATACTAATAACAAAATCACACTTGTTTTCTTTTAAAGCTTCATATCCATCATGAACATTCTTAACCGTTGGGTTTGGTTTTACATCGCTAAAAACAACATAGTCTATTTTGGCTTTGTCTAGTACTTTTAAAACTTGGTCTACAATACCCATTTTCACTAGTACATCATCCGTAATAACAATTGCTTTCTTCACGTTTAAACTATTAATTTCAGCTGGCATTAACTCAAGGGCACCTGCCCCCATCAATACTGTTCCTGGAAAATAATAACTCATAGCCATTTTTCATCACCTTTTCTTTAGAATGTTTTGTATATGTCTACTCTTATATAATATCATATTATAGCCCAAACTTAAACCATGGTAAGCCTTCGGTTAGTGTCAAGTAATCGTTGGCAAAATCTCAAAGTGGCCCGAAACCCCTGTGATATAATTATAAAACTTACGTTATTTTAAATATATATTTTTAAGTAAGGTTATCATTTCATCAAAACTCACACCTTTAATACCTAAGTTTTTTAAATCTGGTCTATCTTGATGAATCATTTCAATAAAAAGTATAATATCCTCTTCGATTTCTTTATCAACTTCCACTTTACTAGAAGGCAAGACATTTGCCAGAAGCCTAAATACATCATTCTTATGTTTCTTAATATCTCTAGAATCGACAGGGGCTCCATTTTCTAACTTTCCCTTCATATCAATCCAAGCCTTTATTTTAAATAAAATCACGGTTTCGATTTCTATAACTGAATAGCCATCTATGGTTACTTTAGACTTCAACAGGGAATCATAATAAGCATCGTTTAGCAGGATAGCTGATAGGCTGAGCATGCTCTCCTCTATATGGATTGGTGTCAGACCTGTCTCAAATTTTAAAGCCAAATTATAAGGTTTCCGACTAAATAGTTCAATCATCACAGGATAATCTGCTTGTGTTGGTTTACTAAACCTATAGAACTGCTCTTTTCCGGTACTTCTTTCTCTATACTCATAACCGCCATCCTCTATAAATTGCCAGAACTTATCCCCAAATGAAGCATCTAATACCTCTATTATTAACACGATATCCAAGTCCTTAGTAGCCCTAAAAGAGGCCCCTAATTCATCCATTAATATATCACAAGCAGTTCCCCCAATAAATACATATTGATTTGTATAATCTCCGAAGTATTCTTTGAACTTTTCTAATCCGTATACCATTTTTCACCTCGCAAGACTTCCTCAAGCGCTTGCTCTATCCTTTCATCATTTTCTCCTTGTAAAGATGCATACAAAGAAACGACATCTATCATATTATTTTTTGCAAATAGTTTAGGATCATATCCCCATATCTGAAGTTCTACTAACTTTTCATCTTTAATAAGATCTTTATTCTTTACAATTTCTAAATCACTACTATTTAGACACCCCTCTTCAATTGCCCTTATTTTATGATTAGGTGGATTAATCATAGATAAGTGTGATAAGGCTTCTAAACCTGCAACATATGATGCTTCAGGTGCTTTTTTCACATAAACAACCTTCTTTATGGGAGAATTAATGAATTCGGTACCCCTTTTAAAATAGTCTGGATTTGAAACTCTTCTATATTTCTTGCTTCTACCTGTCTTACCGCCTACTTCATAGGTAAGAAGTTTAGTATCATATAACTCGTTTAATGCTCTGGAAGCTGTCATCAGAGTAAAGCCGAATATTTTTGAAAATTCCGTGGTATTTACCACATTTTTTTCGTTATATAAAAAGTAAAGATATGCTATTTGTGCAGATGGTGTAAACGTCTTTATCTCCTGTTCCACATAATTCTTTGTCTTCTTTAAATGTAGCCCTAAAAAAGGTAAAAATATTTGACCATCTTCAACGACGAATGAAATATTATTTTCAATTAAACTTCTTCTTCGGTACCTTGTGATTTCTTTATAATAGAGAACTATCTTCTGATTTGTTACTGTTTCAATTCTAGCTAGGTGTTTTTTAATAGCATTAATTCCTGGCGCTTCATTAATAATTTCAAGTAAAACACATTGTACGCCTAAAATTTCCATTGTATAAAAGTTGTAAATATTTCTTAAAAATATAGGAACTGTATTTGCAGCATCCAATTTTTCCACTATTATCTCGTCATCTATATTGTCTTTTAAATACGGTTCAATTGCCAATAACAATTCAATTACCTCCTAATTTAACATTGATTATTTTAAATATAACATTGCCTATGTTATATTGCAAGTTTTAAATGTTAGATTAAAATTTATTTTTAATCTTTCCACCATCAACCAGCAAATAATTCACTGTCAATCTCTATCATATCCTTCATTAAAATCTCTCTGCCATCCCCCATTATCACGAGGCCCCTATATTCATCTATCTTTTTTACATAACCTCTAGATTTTACATAACTACCGCCATCTTTTAAATGATCTTCCTCAAAGTATGTAATAGAAACTTCTGGCTTTTCATCGATATATGCCTGTATTATCCCTAGTTTTTTATTTAAATTAGCCTTTATATCCTCA
>DUQJ01000114.1 GCA_012837865.1 Clostridiales bacterium
AAAACTCTATAATTAAAATATTATATAGATAGGAGTTGGGGAATTGTTAAAAATACTAGAAGTAAATAATTTAGTAACAACTCTAATTACTGAAAATAAAAGTGAAAACTTAATAGAAAACGTTAATTTTGTTGTAAAAGAAGGAGAAACAATAGGGATTGTCGGTGAATCAGGCAGTGGTAAAAGTATTACTGCTTTATCTTTAATGGATTTACTTCCTAAAAATATAAAAGTTACAAAAGGACAAGTTATATTTGACAATAAAAACTTATTAGAATTAAATGATAATGAAATTAGAAATATTCGTGGTAAAGATATCTCAATGATATTCCAAGATAATATGTCTTCTTTAAACCCTGTTTTTACTATAGGTAATCAAATTATAGAAGCAATACGGGTTCACAGCGATATAAGTAAAAAAGAAGCAAAAATGAAAGCCTTAGAACTTCTTAAAAAGGTAGGTCTTTCAAGACCAGAGAAAATCTTAAAAGAATATCCATATATGTTATCAGGAGGAATGAGACAAAGAGCTATGATTGCCATGGCCTTAACATCAAATCCTAAATTATTAATTGCAGATGAACCGACAACAGCATTAGATGTTACAATTCAAGCCCAGATTGTCGAATTAATTAAGCGCATTAAAGATGAATATAAAATGGCCGTTATTCTGATCACTCATGATATTGGTCTTATAGCTGAAATGGCTGATAGGGTTATAGTTATGTATGCAGGTGAAATTGTAGAAGATACAGATGTTAATACACTATTTAACAATCCCCAACATCCATATACAATGGCCTTATTAAAATCTGTTCCTCACATTAATGATAAACTTGATAAAAAGCTTGTATCAATTCCCGGAACAGTGCCAGAACATTATGAAGACATAAGTAGTTGTAGATTTATGAGCCGATGTGAATATGCATTTGATAAATGTAAAATACATCCTGATATAAAGAAAATCAATGATGATCATGCAGTAAGATGTTATGCTTCATGGGAAGGAAAATTTGATTATGAAGGGAAATAATAGGTCACCCCTGCTATTAATAAAAGATTTAAAGAAATATTATCCTGTTAAAAAAGGGATCTTTGGAAGAAGAGTCGAATATGTAAAGGCTGTAGATGGCATAAATTTAGAACTAATGCAAGGACAAACCTTAGGTCTGGTAGGTGAATCAGGTTGTGGTAAGACTACCTTAGGTCGTCAGATAGTAGGGCTAGAAAAGCCAACTGAAGGAAATGTATTTTTTAAAGGTAGAGAAATTGTTAATTCAAAAACAATAAATATGGGTAATTATAGAACTAAAATCCAAATGATATTTCAAGATCCTCTTTCATCATTAAATCCCAGAAAAAGAGTATATGACATATTATATACTCCATTATCTATGCATAATATTGTTGAAAAATCAGAAATTGATAATGAAATTGATAAGTTACTAAAATTAGTTGGATTATCTAGAAGATCTAAAGGACGTTTTCCACACGAATTTTCTGGTGGGCAGAGGCAAAGAATAGGCATAGCTAGAGCCTTATCATTAAGACCGGACTTAGTTATTTGTGACGAGCCTGTTTCAGCATTAGATGTTTCAATACAAGCACAAATCCTCAATTTAATGAAAGATATACAAAAAGAACTTGATATAACATATATATTTATTGGACATGGTTTAGGTGCAGTGAAATACGTTAGTGATATAATTGCAGTAATGTATCTTGGAATTATAGTTGAGATGGGACCCGTCGAAGATATATTCGAAAACCCTAGACATCCTTATACAATGGCTATGCTTGATGCAACACCGATAGATAAACCGGAGTTAAGGGGGAAAAAGAGAATTTTACTTAAGGGTGATGTCCCAAATTCAATTAATATTCCTCAAGGATGTAGATTCCATACAAGATGTCCATACGCACAACAAAAATGTAGGGAACAGATACCTTTACTTGATGGAGATAAACATAAAGTGGCTTGTATAAGAGCTGATGAAATAACATGGAGGAAGATGGATGTTTAAATATATTATTAAAAGAATCCTTATAGCGATACCTGTTTTGATTGGGATAACTATATTAGATTTTTTGTTAATGAATATGGCACCCGGTAGTCCGCTAGATATGATGAGAAATCCAATGGTATCAGATATTGCATTAGATTTAAAGGCAGAGGCATTAGGTATTAACCTTCCAATTCACATTCAGTATATTAGATGGATAGGGCAATTGTTCAAAGGTAACCTAGGTTATTCAGCTATAACTTATCAGCCAGTATTAGGAATGATTAAGGACCATATTGGTCCCACTTTTTTATTAATGGGAGTATCTTTATTAGTGGGATTATTAATTGCTATACCATTGGGAATTATTAGTGCGACAAAACAATATTCTAAAGCAGATTATGCTGTCGTTACAGCTTCTTTCTTTGGAATATCAATACCAAGTTTCTTTATTTCATTATTATTAATTTTAATTTTTTCAGTAAAATTAAGATGGTTGCCATCTAGTGGGATGGTTACATTGGGCGAAGATGGTGGTTTTATAGATATAGTAAGGCATATGATATTACCAACTACAGTATTAACTATTGCTGTTGCCGGAAGAAATATTAGGTATATTAGATCAAGTATGTTAGAAATATTAGAACAAGACTATCTAAGAACAGCTAAGGCAAAAGGACTAAGAGAATTTATAGTAATTAATAAACATGCAATGAGAAATGCACTTGTACCTATAATTACTGTTATCGGAATGGAAATCCCAGTGGTATTTGGAGGTGCAGTAGTAGTAGAGCAAATATTTTCATGGCCCGGCATTGGTCTCTTGACTATGAGTGCGATAATGAACAGAGATTACCCAACGATAATGGGTTTAAATTTAGTAGCAGCCGCAATAGTATTATTAGCCAATTTATTAACTGATATAGCATACAGCATAGTTAATCCAGAAATTAAATTACAATAGGAGTCGCCAATGGTATCTAAAAGACATGTAATAAAAAACATTAAAAATAAAGACCATTTAATTGTTATTATTAAAAGATTTAAAAAACATAAGCTGGCAGTGATAAGCGTATATGTTCTTTTTGTATTGATTTTAATTGCTATATTTGCGCCTATAATTTCTCCTTATAATCCAAATGAAATTATTGGTGAGTTTGGCAGTTCGCCGAATTTAAAACATTTGTTAGGAACGGACAGAATCGGTCGTGATGTGCTTAGCAGAGTAATATATGGAGCAAGAATATCATTCCTAGTTGGATTTAGTTCTATAGTAATAGGATTGGCAATAGGAATTGTACTTGGATTAATATCTGGATATTATGGTGGCTGGGTAGATATGATCATAATGAGATTAACTGATATTGTTATGTCTTTTCCATACATAATGTTGATATTAGTTTTTGCAAGTATACTTGGACCAGGTTTATTGAATATGATATTAATTTTAGGATTTTTAAATTGGCCAGCAGTGGCGAGATTGGTTAGAGGGAATGTACTTGCAATTAAAGAACTAGGATATATTCAGGCTAGTGTAGTTCAGGGATATAGTAATACAAGAATATTATTCACAGAAGTTTTACCTAATACAATTGCTCCAATTTTAATTTATGCGACATCTGGAGTTGCTTGGTCGATATTAGATGAAGCTGCTCTTAGCTTCTTGGGCTTTGGCGTTCAACCACCTACAGCAAGTTGGGGTAATATGCTTGAAGGAGCACAGTCTATAACTGTATTAACATCTAAGTATTGGATATGGTTACCCCCTGGTATAATGATAATTATTACTGTTTTATCTATTAATTTTATAGGTGATGCATTAAGAGACG
>DUQJ01000115.1 GCA_012837865.1 Clostridiales bacterium
AATAAAAACAATAATATTCAAAAAAAGAAACTAAGTAAAGAGAAAAAACCAGAGAATATAGATGCTACATTTAATGGACAAAGCAATTATGATATGGTTTTAATACTATTTAAAGAAGGCAAATCAGTTTTAGATATTTCTAAAACATTAAATATAGGACAAGGTGAAGTAAAACTTATTATTGACCTTGAGACGAGGTAGAAAACTAATTATGAAGATCAAATATTACTTAAGGGGTCTAGGAATAGGATTAATATTATCAACTATTATTCTTACTATATCTAAACCAAAGATCTCTGATAAAGAAATTATTAAGAGAGCAAAAAAGTTAGGCATGGTAATGGATGATTATAATAATAGAAACGATTTATCATCTGTTATTCAAAATGGAAACAAAACGGATATTGTTTATGATGAAAAACAAATTGATGATAAAAACCTAGAAGTTGATATAGATGATAATGAAGATATAGACAGTAGCGTAGATACAGATAACAGTGATGATATAGACGATAGCGTTGATATAGATAACAGTGATAATATGGAGAATAAAGATTTAGAGAATGATAATAATATTACTGTAGACGACCATATAGACACAAACGAAGATATAAAACTTGTTAAAATATCAATTACTCAAGGAATGTACTCTAGCGATGTAGCTAGAATTCTTTTTGATAAAGGTGTTATAGATGATAAATATATGTTTGATAAATATATGATAGAATCAAATCAAGCTGAAGTTATAGATACTGGAGAATATGACATTCCAATAAGATCTACTTTTGAGGAAATAGCAAAAATAATAACTAGATAATATATAAATCGGATATACTTGCATTTTATTTAAATATATGATACAATTTCAACGTTAAAATACACGCATATAGATTTTTAGTATGGTGCCTAGTAGGTTTACTAAAGAAACGATATATGCGGAAGAAAACAACCAAATGGAGGAAAAAGAATGAGCGTTATTTCAATGAAACAATTACTAGAAGCAGGTGTGCATTTTGGACATCAAACAAGAAGATGGAACCCTAAGATGGCTCCTTATATCTACACAGAGAGAAATGGAATTTATATTATTGATTTACAGAAATCTGTAGGGAAAGTAGATGAAGCTTACAATGCAATACATGATATAGTTGCAGAAGGCGGTACAATTTTATTTGTTGGAACTAAAAAACAAGCACAAGATGCTATTAAATTAGAAGCTGAACGTTGCGGTATGTTTTATGTTAATGAAAGATGGTTAGGAGGAATGCTAACTAACTTTAAAACAATTAAAAGTAGAATTAATAGATTAAAGGCAATAGAGAAAATGTCTGAAAATGGAACATTTGATGTATTACCTAAAAAAGAAGTTATTGAACTTAGAAAAGAATGGACTAAGCTTGAGAGAAATCTTGGTGGAATCAAAAACATGAGAAAATTACCAGATGCTATATTTGTTGTTGATCCTAAAAAAGAAAGAATCTGTATTCAAGAAGCTCACAACCTTGATATAACACTAATTGGAATTGCTGATACAAACTGTGATCCAGAAGAATTAGACTATGTTATTCCTGGTAATGATGATGCGATTAGAGCAGTTAAACTTATAGTATCAAAGATGGCAGATGCAGTTATTGCAGCTAATCAAGGTGCACAACTAAATGATACTGAAGCAGTTGTTGAAGACAATAAAATTGCAGAATAAACTGTTTTCTTAATAAAAGTAAGATATCAAAATGCTTCATCCTATGTGTTGGGTTGAAGCATTTTCAAAATAAACAGGGTAATAATACTAAATGTTATAAAAAAACTAATGAAATTTATAAATATGGAGGAATATATAATGGCTATAACAGCAGGAATGGTTAAAGAATTAAGAGAAGTAACAGGTGCAGGAATGATGGACTGCAAAAAAGCTTTAACTGAGACAAATGGTGATATTGATAAAGCAGTAGAGTTTTTAAGGGAAAAAGGACTTGCAGCAGCTGAGAAAAAAGCTGGTAGAATAGCTGCAGAAGGAATAGTGGCTGCTATTATAAGTGAAGATGAGAAATCAGCAGCAATAGTTGAAGTTAATAGTGAAACAGATTTCGTTGCTAAAAATGAAAACTTTAGAAAATATGTAGCTGCAGTTGCTGATCAAGTATTAACATCTTCAGCATCTGATGTTAATGAGTTTTTAGAAGAAAAATGGGCTTTAGATAATTCCAAAACAGTTAAAGAAGAATTATCAACTCAAATTTCTATAATTGGCGAAAACATGAGTATTAGAAGATATGAAAGAATATTCACAACAGATGGTTTTGTCACATCATATATCCATGGTGGTGGAAGAATTGGAATCCTAATAGAAGTAGCAACTACAGTTAATAATGAACAAACACAAGAGGCAGCTAAAAATGTTGCTATGCAAGTAGCAGCTATGTCACCAAAATATATTAGACGTGAAGATATGGCAGAAGATTTTATTAACCACGAAAAAGATATCATTAAAGCACAAATCATGAATGATCCACAATTATCAAAGAAACCAGAAAACATCATTGAGAAAATGATGGAAGGCCGTCTAAATAAAGAATTAAAAGAAATATGTCTATTAGATCAAGTGTATGTTAAAGATGGAGATCTAACAGTTGCTAAATACCTTGATAGTGTAGCTAAAGAAGTTGGGGCAGCGGTTGAGATTAAGAAATTTGTTCGCTTTGAAACAGGTGAAGGACTAGCTAAGAGAGAAGAAGATTTCGCAGAAGAAGTTGCAAAACAAATGGGAAATTAATTATATGAGTATACTTAATGATTTGAAATATGCAGTAAACACACCTGCAATAAAAAGTAAGTTTGAAAATGTTAAAAAGAAATTCTATTTGGAAAACAACGAATCACAAAACGTTATAAAGGATTTTAAGCGTTATTTTCCAGAATATAAAACAAAAGAGGCTAGCATTAATGAAGATGCTAAGTTATTACTTGAAAAAATATATTTTACTAGAGAAGAAGATGGAGCACTCTATCTTAAAGTTAAACAAGAACTTATTATAAGTATACTATTATATATTCCAAGAGGAATAAATATGGAAATTCAAAATGTCCAATTAAATAAAGATAGTAAAATTGAACTATCTAATATATTTAATATATATGGCACAGAAGGATTTTCAGTAAGAATAATGACAGATAATACTAATCTTGTGATTGAACCTACAAGTTCAGCGGGTATTAAAGGATTAACGCAAGTAAGTGTCTACTCCCTTGAAGATAATATAGTTATAAAAGATGATGCATCAAATTATATTGATTGCCAAGCAATATTAGAGGATTATAGGGGATAAATTAAATAAAATAAAAAAGCTTAAACCATGTCAAGTAATATGACATGGTTTTTTGTTAAAAATTAATGCTTATACCATTCCTTTTAATCATATATTATGTTAATATAAGATTATGATTAAAATTAAATAGAAAGGTATATGATTAATGAAAAAAGAGAATAGTTATGAAGTTAATAATACTAAAAAAAAATCAAATCATACAAAAAATAAAGATTTTTACATAGATGATATAAGTAATTTAGCATTTAATTCAATTTATAAAAAAAAGCGAAACAAAATGGGAGTATTTAATAAACATAATAAAATAATAATTACAAGTAAAATATTCTCGATTATATTAACATCATCCTTAGTATTAACATTTACATTAAAAGCTTTTGGGAAGAATAATAGTAATGTTGTAAAACAAGATGTAATTACTGTGGAAACGGATGCAACAATTAATAACAACTATGATAGTGAAATTAATTTAGAATATGAACAAGAAATAGAGGATGAAAAGCTTGTAGAAGATGAAAAACTTGTAGACGATGAAAAAGGTTTAGAAGATAATAATGAAAAAGTAGAAATTAATAAAGAAGGTAAATATAAGGATAAAACAATTTACTTGACATTTGATGATGGGCCAAGCCAGCAAACATCCAAAATCCTAAAGATATTAGATGAATATAATGTTAAAGCGACCTTCTTTGTAGTAGGTAAAGAAGATAAAAACTCAATTGCAATGTATAAAGAAATACATGAAAAAGGACATACACTTGCAATGCATTCATATAGCCATAAATATAGCGAAATATATAAATCATTAAAGAACTTTAAAAAAGATTTCAATAAAATAAGTAACTTATTATATAATACTACTGGAGAAAAACCTACAATATATAGATTCCCTGGCGGTAGTTTAAATGATTTAACTAAAACAGATATTAAAGCAATTATAAAATATTTAAATAAAAATGATATTGCTTATTATGATTGGAATGTATTAAGTGGAGATGCTGAAAAATCGAAATATAGTAATAAACAATTAATTGAAAATGTAATCAAAGGGATTGAAACTTATAATACATCAATAGTCCTTTTACATGATGCAGATGATAAAAAAGCCACAGTTAAAACATTGCCGAAAATAATAGAAAAGTTATTATCAGAAGGAGCTAGCATCCTACCATTAGATAATGATTCACCAAAGATTCAAATGATTAAAGCAGAAACAATAAAATAAAAATAAATCGCTTTCAGGAGGCCAATAATAGATGAAATCATATAAAAGAGTACTCTTAAAATTAAGTGGTGAAGCTCTAGCTGGAATCGGCGGTAAGGGCTTTGACGAGGGAACTTGTATAAAAGTAGCAGACCAAGTCCAAGACCTGTTAAATGACGGAATACAAGTCAGTGTTGTGATAGGTGGAGGTAACTTTTGGAGAGGCAGAACAAGTGAAACTATAGATAGGACTAAAGCAGATCAAATAGGAATGCTTGCCACAGTAATGAATTGTATATATGTTTCAGAAATCTTTAGGCATCTTGGTATGAAGACAAAAGTATTTACTTCTTTTACATGTGGAAATATGTCGGAACTATTTTCTAAAGATAATGCTAATGAATTTTTAAACCAAGGTGGAGTTGCATTTTTAGCCGGAGGTACTGGACATCCTTATTTTTCAACTGATACAGCAACAGTACTTAGGGCAATAGAATTAGATAGTGATATTATTCTTGTAGCAAAATCAATAGATGGAGTGTATGACTCGGATCCAGAATCTAACAAAGAAGCAATAAGATATGATGAAGTTTCATTGCAACAAGTATTGGATATGAAGTTAAGAGTTCTGGATTTAACAGCAACAGTTATGGCATTAGAAAACAATATGCCTATGTTAATATTTGGGCTTAAAGAAGAAAATAGCATAATAAAAGCAGCCAAAGGTGAGAAGATAGGTACAAAAGTATTTATATAAATAAAAAGATTAATATCAATATAGAACAATGATTTAAGATGTTGTATAATAGTATAAAATAAATAGGAGGATATTTATGAACACAATATTAAAAGAATTTGACAATAAGATGAATAAGTCTGTAGAAAGTTTAAATGAAGAATACGGAACCATAAGAGCAGGAAGAGCAAATCCAAATGTCCTTAATAAAATAACAGTAGATTATTATGGACAACCATCAGCAATTCAAGCCGTTGCTAATGTATCTGTTCCTGAAGCTAGAATAATTCAAATACAACCTTGGGAAAATAATATGATAAAAGAAATTGAAAAGGCAATTAATCAATCTGATCTCGGTATTAATCCAACTAATGATGGAAAGATAATACGTTTAATTTTTCCGGATCTTACAGAAGAAAGAAGAAAAGATTTAGTTAAAGATATAAAGAAAAAAGCAGAAAATTCTAAAATTGCAGTTAGAAACATCAGAAGAGAAGCGAATGATTTGTTAAAGAAATTAAATAAATCAAGTGAAATATCAGAAGACGAACAAAAAGTCTTAGAAGATGATGTTCAAAAAATGACTGATAAATATATCGAAGATATTGATAAAACTTATGAGCTAAAAGCAAACGAAATAATGACGGTATAAATGCAATATTTAATTATGTGAATAAATATAATGATATTTATGCTTGATAAAATATTATATTATAAATTATTAGGACGTATTTGTATTTGACCAAATGCGTCTTATTTACTACAATGAAAGGAGGATATTAATGGATAATATGCTTCTAAAAAGTCCTAATCATCTTGCCATTATACTAGATGGTAATGGAAGATGGGCAAAAAGGAAAAATATGCCTCGAAATTATGGCCATGCCCAAGGAAGTAAGGTAGTAGAAAAAATTTGTGAAGAAGCTTATGAACTAGGGGTTAAATATTTAACAGTTTACGCTTTTTCAACCGAAAACTGGAACCGTCCTAAAGATGAAGTAAATGCTTTAATGAAATTATTAAGAAACTATTTGAAAGATAGTATTAAAACATCTACTAAAAACAATATGAAAATACGAATTATTGGTGACAGGTCTAGGTTGGATGATGATATTAAACAAAGTATATCTGAATTAGAAGAGGTATCAAAAAATAATACTGGTTTGAATTTTCAAGTTGCATTAAATTATGGAAGTAGAAATGAAATAATTCGGGCAGTTAAAGACATTGTTATTGATGTAAAAGATAAAGGAATTTTCTTGGAGAACATAGATGAAAATTTATTTTCAAGTTATTTAGATACAAAAGATTTACCAGATCCAGACCTACTAATAAGAACAAGTGGTGAAACAAGATTATCCAATTATTTGTTGTGGCAATTAGCTTATACTGAATTTTATTTTACAGATGTATTGTGGCCTGATTTTAACAAAAAGGAATTAATAAAAGCCATTGAATATTACAATACAAGAACAAGAAGATATGGGAAGATATAGATATATTTGTATAGGAGGATGTATATGTTTTGGCTAAGATTGCGAAGTGGGATAGTTTTACTGATTGTTGCAATAGCTACAGTCTTAATCGGGGGAAATGTATTATTGGTAACTGCATTAATTGTTTCTTTAATTGGAATGTATGAACTAAATAAGATTGTTAAAGTAGAAAAAGAATGGCCAGGCCTAATAAGTTATATAGCCTGTTTTGTATACTATTTTATGCTGTATTTATCACTTGAACATTATTTGATAATATTCTTTATATTTTATTTAATGGTATTGATGCTTCCATTTGTAATGAAATTCCCAGAATATAATATGGAGCAAATTATAACACCATTTTTCGCCTTATTTTATGTTGGAATTATGCTATCCTATATATATAAAGCAAGAATGTTAAGCGATGGCGCATTAGTAGTATGGCTAATATTTATAGGAGCTTGGGGGTCTGATACATGTGCCTACTGCATAGGCATGCTATTTGGAAAACATAAATTATCTCCTAAAATAAGTCCTAAGAAATCAGTTGAAGGAAGTATAGGTGGAATTATTGGAGCGGCATTAATTGGGTTGATTTATGCTATTATGTTCAAGGCTAAAATAATGGATTTCAAATACCCACTTATAGGATTTGCATGTATAGGAGCAGCATCAAGTGTTATATCACAATTTGGTGATTTTGCAGCTTCCGGTATTAAAAGAAAATATGATATTAAAGATTTTGGAGATCTAATTCCTGGGCATGGTGGAATATTAGATAGATTTGATAGCATTATGTTTACGGCACCAGTTGTTTATTTTTTAGCTAAGATTTTTTAATGGATTATAGGTGAATGATAATAATGAATAGAAAAAACATTGCTATACTTGGCTCAACAGGTTCTATAGGTACACAGACATTGGAAATTATTCGAAATAAAAAACAATTTAAGATTACCGCCTTGGCAGCTGGTAAGAATATAGAATTGTTAGAAAGCCAAATTAGAGAATTTAATCCAGATTTAGTTTGCGTATATAATGAAGATAAAGCCATAGAATTAAAATATAGAGTAAAAGATTTAGATGTTAAAGTACTATCTGGGATGGATGGTCTAATTGAAGTGGCTATATATCAAAAAACAGATATTTTACTTACTGCTATGGTAGGAATGATTGGTATAAGACCAACTATAGAAGCTATTAAGGCAGGTAAGGACATAGCACTTGCTAATAAAGAAACACTGGTAACGGCAGGTCATATTATTATGCCACTAATTAAAGAAATGAATGTTAACATTTTACCAGTTGATAGTGAACATTCTGCAATTTTCCAATCTTTAAATGGTGAAGATAGTAAAACGATTAAGAAAATTATTCTGACAGCTTCTGGAGGCCCTTTTCATGGTAAGAAACTTTCAGATTTAAAAAATATAAAGCCAAAGGATGCCTTAAAACATCCTAATTGGGAAATGGGTCAAAAGATTACAATTGATTCATCTACTATGGTCAATAAAGGTCTTGAAGTAATGGAAGCAAAATGGCTTTTTGATATTGATATTGATAAAATTGATGTAATAATACATCCACAAAGTATTATTCATTCAATGGTGGAGTATAATGATGGTAGTGTTATTGCACAATTAGGTGTACCAGATATGAAATTACCAATTCAGTACGCCCTTCTTTATCCAATGCGCGAAGAATTAGTAGAAGGTGAAAGTTTAGAACTTACTAAAATTAAAGATTTAACATTTGAAGAACCTGATTATGATACGTTTTATGGACTAGGTTTAGGCTATGAAGCTGGAAGGCTAGGCGGAACAATGCCTACAGTATACAACGCCGCTAATGAGTGGGCTGTTGCAAAGTTCTTAGAAGGCAAGATAGATTATCTAATGATTACACAATTGATTAAGGAATCGATGAAGGAACATAGAATAATTGATAATCCCTCGCTAAATACTATTCTTAATACAGAAAAAGAGACATATGATTTTTTAAATAATATAATAAAAATTTAAAATTGAAAGGAACATTTTATATGAATATAGTTATAGCAGTTATAATATTTAGTTTGATCATTATAATTCATGAGCTAGGACATCTCCTTTTAGCAAAGAAGAATGGAATAACAGTTACAGAATTCTCTGTAGGAATGGGTCCAAGAATTATTTCTATTGATAAAGGTGGTACAAAATACTCACTTAAAGCTTTACCATTTGGCGGATCATGTATGATGCTTGGAGAAGATGAAGATATAGCTGAAGAAGGCTCTTTTAATAGTAAAGGTGTATGGGCAAGAATTTCTGTAATACTTGCTGGACCAATATTTAACTTTATCTTGGCTTTCATATTAGCTCTAATTGTAATAGGAGCTGTAGGTATAGATTTCCCAACAGTTAATTTAGTAAATGATTCTAGTCCTATTGATGAGGCAGGAATTAAACAAGGTGATACAATTACAAAGATCAATGGTTCTGCAGTTGGAGTAGGAAGAGAAATAGACTTTTACTTTCAATTTAATCCTCTTACAGAAAAACCAGTAGAAATAACATACAAAAGAGATGGTAAGAAAAATAAAGTTAAAGTTAATCCTGCTTTATCAGAACGATATCTATTAGGGTTTACCTATGCTCCAGAAAAAGCAGATATTATATCCTTATTAAAAGATTATCCGTTTGATAATGCTGGCATTAAGATTGGTGATAAAATAACTAAAATCAATGATACTAACATTATATTAGGAAGTGATATATCAAAATATATTAAAGAGAATCCATTAACACAAGATGATTTATCTGTAACTTATATAAGAGATGGAAAAGAAAATACTATAAATGTAACTCCCAAGAAACACAGTGAATATACTTTGGGTTGGGATTACAATTTGAATCGAGAAAAGATATCACCTTTAAAAGTGCTTAAATATAGTTTCCATGAAGTAAGATTCTGGATAGTTAATACTGTAAGAAGTGTTAGCCATCTTATTAAAGGTAAAATAGGAATGGATCAGATTGCAGGACCGGTTGGTGTAGTTAAATTTATGGATGATATCTATGAAGGCACTAAAGACTATGGATTCCTTGCAGTTTTACTTGAACTTATTAATTTCAGTTTATTATTATCTGCTAATTTAGGCGTAATGAACCTTTTACCTATTCCTGCATTAGATGGTGGTAGGTTAGTATTCTTATTAATAGAGGCTATAAGAGGCAAACCAATTGATAGAGAAAAAGAAGGAATTGTACATTTAATAGGAATTGTAGCATTAATGGCACTTATGGTATTTGTACTATTTAATGACATTAGAAATATATTTTAAAATAATCTCTAGGGACCATAATTAATTGTTCCCTAGAGAATTATTAATTGAAGGACAAGGTGTTTTTATGTATAGAGATAAAACTAAAGTTATAAAAATAGGTGATAGAGTAATTGGTGGTGGGAACCCTATTTTAATACAGTCAATGACTAATACAAAAACAGAAGATGTTAAAGCAACGATTAAACAAATACATAGTCTAGAAGCTGCAGGCTGCGATATTATAAGATGCACTATTCCACATATGGAAGCAGCATTAGCATTAAAAGAAATTAAAAAAAACATATCAATTCCATTAGTAGCTGATATACATTTTAATTATAAATTAGCAATTGCGGCCATGGAAAATGGTGCTGATAAAATAAGAATTAATCCTGGTAATATTGGGAACGACCAAAATGTAAGAGAAATTGTAAACCTAGCTAAAGAGAGAAATATACCCATTAGAGTTGGTGTAAATAGTGGATCGCTTGAAAAGGATATTATAGAAAAATATAATGGTGTAACTGCTGAAGGTCTTGTTGAGAGCGCAATTCAGAAAGTCGACTATATTGAAGAAATGGGATATGAGCAAATGGTAATAAGCATAAAGTCATCGGATGTATTAATGTCAATCAAAGCACATGAAATTATAGCGAAAAAAACCAATTATCCATTACATGTAGGAATAACAGAATCAGGAACGATTAATTCAGGAAATATAAAATCCTCTCTTGGTTTAGGTATAATATTATATCAGGGAATTGGTGACACGATTAGGGTATCCCTAACCGGAAATCCTGTAGAAGAAATAAAAACCGCTAAATTAGTTCTAAAATCATTAGGATATAGAAAAGGTGGAATTGAAGTTATTTCTTGTCCAACTTGTGGTAGAACTCAGATTGATTTGATAAAACTAGCAAATGAAGTTGAAGAGATGGTAGCCGACATAGATCTAGATTTAAAGGTAGCAGTTATGGGATGTATTGTTAATGGACCAGGAGAAGCTAAGGAAGCTGATATTGGTATTGCAGGTGGAAATGGGCTTGGAATTTTAATTAAAAAAGGTGAAGTTATTAAGAGAGTCCCAGAAGATGAGATAGTACAAGTCTTAAGAGAAGAATTGTTAAATTGGAAATAAATTAGGTGAAGATATGAATGAATATTTATTAAAAGAAAAAATATTATATTTAGGTAAATATTATAGAGTAGAAGTATCTCTTGTAGAGGATGATGAAGCTTATTATGAATTATCAGATAATACAATACATATTTATTTGAAAGAAATAAATCAAATAAATTTACACAAGGCAATTAAAAAGTTTTATTATAAAGAGTGTAAAACTATTGTTGAATCAAGGGTTAAAATATATCAAAAAGAATTTAAAACAAAAGCAAAATCTATTAAGATAAGTGATAACAATAGTAATTGGGGAAGTTGCGATTCCTTATATAGATTAACATTTAATTGGAAGCTATCTATGGCGCCTTTAGATGTAATAGATTACGTAGTTGTACATGAACTATGTCATATGGTTCATTTAAATCATGATAGGTCTTTTTGGAGACTTGTAGGCAAGCATATATCAAGATATGAAGAAAAAAAAGAATGGTTAGATATAAATACATGTAGAATGGTTATATAAAACAATGTGGAGGTGAGGGAATGCTTTTTTTTGAAGCTATTGCTGATTTTAATGTAAACAATAAATATCTATATGAATTATTTGCAGACACTTCGATAGTAAAAGTAGAAGTTTCTAAAGTACAAAAACAGATTTATTTATGTTTTAAAAGTAATCATTTAATTATAAGAAAAGATATTATAGCTATGCAAGAATTACTGGATAAAAATCTATTTGCAAAAACAGGTAATAAAGCAATTCTTAAACCTATTTTTGAATTATCACAACAGTATAATATACCAAATATTTATGAAGCATATAAAGAAACTATTTTAGAAGAAATAAAAGAAGAAGATCTTATAAAATATCATATTTTACTATCCTCAGAAATTATAGTAGAAAATGAAAATATTAAAATCATTACTACAGATAGTTGTGTAACTCAAGACAAATCACCTAAGATAAAATCATTTATAGAAAAAGTATTTCAAGAGAGATTTAATGAAAAAGTAAATATAAATATAAAATATATAGATAGCAAAAACAAGACTGCAAATTGTAATCAATCTTATAAAAAAGGTATGCAAGCTTACCAAGAGAAAAAAGAAGCTATAGTAGAAGAAGTTAAAACAAAGGTATCAAAAGAAGTGGTTGAAAGTAAGAATACAAAAGCAAAGAAATCAAATTACAGAAGATTACCAAAAGATCCGTCTGTAATATATGGCAGGAACTTTGATGGTGATAATATTTTAATATGTGAGATTATAGATGAGATTGGTGAAGTCGTAATTAGTGGGAAATTAATTCAACCAGAATCAAGGCCTATTAGAAATGAAAAAACGTTAATAACATTTACAATAACAGATTTTACGGATTCTATTAAGGTTAAAATTTATATTAAAACGGAAGAAGCTGCAGAAATAATTGATAGTTTGAAGGCAGGTAATTTTTACAAATTAAAAGGTGTAGCATCTTATGATACATATGAAAAAGATATAACAATTGGTTCGGTTATGGGTATTAAAACAATAGCTGATTATACAAATACGAAAACTGATAATAGTCCAGTAAAAAGAGTTGAACTGCATGCTCATACAATGATGAGTGATATGGATGCAGTAGTTGATGTTAAGTCGCTTATTAAAAGGGCTTTTAAATGGGGACATTCTTCTATAGCAATTACAGACCATGGAGTTGTTCAAGCATTTCCTGATGCTAATTATGCAATTAATCCAAGAGATTATGAAGGTGATGACCAAGAAAGAGCCAAAGAATTTAAAGTTATCTATGGTATGGAAGCATATTTGGTAGATGATCTAAAAGAAACAGTTGTTAATCCAAAAGGTCAAACATTTATGGATTCATATATAGTCTTTGATTTAGAAACAACAGGATTAAGCTCTCAGAAAGATAAAATCACTGAGATTGGTGCTGTAAAAATTCTTAATGGTGAAATAATAGATAATTATAATAGCTTTGTTAATCCTGAAGTACCAATTCCCTTTAATATAGAAAAGCTTACAGGAATTAATGATTCTATGGTAATTAATGCTCCAAAAATAGATAAAGTTTTGCCAGAATTTTTAGACTTTTGTGGAGAATCAGTTTTAGTTGCCCATAATGCTACATTTGATGTAAGTTTTATAGAGAAAAATGCGAATGATCTTAATATAGAAACTAATTTCACTGTGGTTGATACATTGGCTTTAGCAAGAATCCTATTACCTAAATTAAGTAGATATAGACTTAATATTGTAGCTAAAGAGCTGGGCGTATCTTTAGAAAATCATCATAGAGCACTTGATGATGCTATGGCAACAGCAGAGATATTTATGAAATTTATTGCTATGATTGATGAAAGAGGTATTAAAAGTTTAAATGAAATAAACCAATTAGAACATATATCAAAAGATATAGTTAAAAAAATGCCAGCAAATCATGCTATTATTCTAGCAAAGAATGAAATTGGTAGAATTAATTTATATAGATTAGTATCTTATTCACATATAGATTATTTTTTTAAAAGACCTAAAATTCCAAAAAGCTTATTAATGAAATATAGAGAAGGTTTGGTATTAGGCTCTGCATGTGAAGCGGGTGAGTTGTTTCAAGCTTTATTAAGAAACGAATCCCAAGAGAAAATATCTAAAATAATTGATTTTTATGATTATCTTGAAATCCAACCAATTGCTAATAATGACTTTTTGCTTAGAAGTGATAAACACAATGTTAACTCTTTAGAAGATTTAAAGAATTTCAATAAAAGAATCGTAAAATTAGGAGAAGAATATGACAAGCCAGTAGTTGCAACCTGTGATGTTCATTTCTTAGATCCTGAAGATGAAATATATAGAAGAATTATAATGGCTGGTAAAGGATTTAAAGATGCTGATAGTCAACCACCATTATATTTTAGAACAACAGAAGAGATGCTTAAGGAGTTTGAATACCTGGGAGAAGAGAAAGCAAAAGAGGTGGTAATTACAAATACAAATAAGATATCAGATATGATTGAGAAGATATCGCCTGTTATGAAGGATAAATATCCACCGGTTTTAGAAAACTCAGATGAGAATCTTAGAAAAATATGTTATGAAAAAGCCTATTCAATGTATGGAAAAGAACTGCCACTAGCCGTAAAACAAAGATTAGACCATGAATTAAAATCCATTATATCAAATGGTTTTGCGGTAATGTATATAATAGCGCAAAAATTAGTGTGGAAATCTAATGAAGATGGATATTTAGTTGGCTCGCGTGGTTCAGTAGGTTCATCATTTGTAGCAACAATGGCTGGTATTACAGAAGTTAATCCTTTGCAACCGCATTATTATTGTGAAGATTGCCATTTTAGTGATTTTGATTCAGACCAAGTTAAGCAGTTTGTAGGAAGTTCAGGATGTGATATGCCTGATAGAGATTGCCCTGATTGTGGCAAGCAATTGATAAAAGAAGGACATGATATCCCATTTGAAACTTTCCTGGGATTTGATGGTGATAAGGAACCTGATATTGACCTTAACTTTTCTGGAGAATATCAAAGTAGAGCCCATGATTATACAGAAGAGATATTTGGAAAAGGATATACATTTAGAGCTGGTACTATAGGAACACTTGCTGATAAAACAGCATATGGTTATGTCAAAAATTATTATGAAGAACGTGGCGAGTATAAAAGAAATGTAGAGATAGATCGGATATTAAAAGGCTGTGTCGGTGTAAAACGCTCAACAGGGCAACATCCAGGCGGTATTGTAGTTTTACCATATGGCAAAGAAATCTATTCGTTTACGCCAGTACAAAGGCCTGCAAACGATATGAAGTCAACGACCATAACAACACATTTTGATTATCATTCAATAGACCATAATCTATTGAAATTGGATATATTGGGTCATGATGATCCAACAATGATTAGAATGCTTGAAGATATTACAGGTGTTGATGCTCAAACTATTAAATTAGATGATAAGAAAGTACTATCTTTATTTGACAGTCTTGATGAATTAAAGATAAAACCTGAAGATTTGCATTCATGTACCTTGGGTTGTTTGGGAATACCTGAGTTTGGAACTGATTTTGTTATGCAAATGGTTAAAGACACTAAGCCTAAAACATTTTCTGATTTAGTAAGAATATCCGGCTTATCACATGGTACTGATGTATGGTTAAACAATGCTCAGATATTAATACAGGATAATAAATGTACTTTAGCATCAGCGATATGTACCCGTGATGATATTATGACGTTTTTAATTAATCAAGGAGTAGAAGCTGGACTTTCATTTAAAATAATGGAAAGCGTTAGAAAAGGTAAGGGCCTAACAACTGATATGGAAGATGCAATGTTACAAGCAAATATTCCGGAATGGTATATTTGGTCATGTAAACAGATTAAATATATGTTTCCAAAGGCTCATGCAGCAGCTTATGTAATGATGGCATTTAGAATAGCTTATTTCAAGGTATATCATCCTTTAGCTTATTATTGTGCATATTTTAGTATTAGAGCTTCAGCCTTTAGTTATGAACTTATGTGCCTTGGTAAAGAAAGATTAGAAGAGCATATGTTAGATTATAGAAAAAGAAATAATATCTTAACTAAAAAAGAGCAGGATACTTATAAAGAAATGCGTATTGTTCAAGAGATGTATGCAAGAGGATTTGAGTTTATGCCTTTAGATATATATAGAGCTAAGGCAAAGGAATTTCAAATTATTGAAGGTAAATTAATGCCATCCCTAAGTACAATTGATGGGATGGGAGAAAAGGCAGCAGAAGGTGTAGTTGAAGCCTCTGCAATCGGTAAGTTTTTATCAAGAGAAGACTTTAAAATCAGGAGCAAAGTTAGCTCTACAGTTGTAGACCAAATGTCTGAACTAGGTCTATTAGGTAATTTACCAAAGTCTAATCAAATGTCATTGATGGATTTTATGTAGAAGATATCCATCTAGAAAAAGATATATTCTAGATGGATATATCAAAATAAAATAATACTTGCAATTTCATTTAATATGTTATAAAATTATAACGTTGTATTTATACAAGGCTCGTTGGTCAAGGGGTCAAGACGCTGCCCTCTCACGGCAGAATCACGGGTTCGATTCCCGTACGAGCTGTAAAAAGGAACCAGTAATGGTTCCTTTTTTGATGAAGAAAATAAAATGAAATTAATTGCATTGAATAATAACCCTATAAGCAATTGCTTGTGGTGGAATACTCATTGTCATAAAAACAGATATGTCGACATCAACTATCATATTAATTTTTAAATCACAAAATGAATTGCGTCTTCCATATTCGTCATGTATAATAGTATCATTATTAACTACTAGCCTAATAGTGTTATTGATGCACATATTATCATGAAATGTCCAATATGAAATCAGAATAAAGCAAGAACCATTATAGAACATTTTATCATCTATTGTAGCACCTTTAATGCTAATATAATCTTTTTTATCATGCGGCTCAATGTAGTTGTTTTCTTTCATGTGATGCTCCTATCTAAAAATAGAATATACTTTATTATATTAATAATAAAAATAAA
>DUQJ01000116.1 GCA_012837865.1 Clostridiales bacterium
CTAGTTTCAATATTGATCCTAGATATAACTTCTATTTTGCCCTTCCATTCATAATGAAGCGCTAAAGATTTTTCATTAATGTCCATTAGATTACCTCTTTCATTTATAAGTTTCTATTAATTATAATGAGTATATCACATTTTACTATTTAATTGCCACAATTTACTGATAGATTTCCGATGTAATATGATGTAGAATAATGTAGTAATATGTAAATATTCTATTGGGGAGGTATAATTTGAATAAAAAATACTTTATTATTATTATTTCATTATCTTTATTTCTTACAATTTCATCAATTTTTGTTTATAACATATATTATAAAAAATCAGAAATTGAAATGTCTTATACTGATTTTCTTCAAGCTGTCGAGAATAAAGATGTAATTTCTGTATCATTTATAAATAATGATGTAGATTTAAAAATCAAATTAACTTCAAATGATAAAAAAGCTTATCTTGTATCTAATCCTAAAACTGAAGATTTCATTGAGTTTTTATTGTTAAATGATATTAAGGTTAATCATAATATTGAAAGCTTGCAAACACAACTTTCAAAAGTAATTATCATTATAGTAATATTTGCTGCTATCTTTTTTTCTATTAAAAAAGGAAATAATACTGGTTTTATGGTTCAAAACAAGAACAATGAAAGCAATACAAATAAAATTACATTAAAGAATGTCGCTGGTAATATTGAAGCAAAATCAATGGTTAACGATATTATAAACTTTATTAAAAATCCAGATAAATATTCAGAAGTAGGTGCAAGAATGCCTAAAGGCTTATTATTTTATGGACCACCTGGAACTGGCAAGACTTTAATGGCAAAAGCTATTGCAGGTGAAGCAGGTGTAGCTTTTTATTCCATGAGCGGTTCTGATTTTGTACAAATGTATGTAGGAGTAGGTGCTAGTAGAATTCGTTCTCTATTTAAAAAGGCTAAAAAAGTGAGAAAGCAATAATCTTTATAGATGAGATTGATGCTATAGGGAAAAAAAGAGCTAGAAATTCTTCTGCTAGTAATGATGAAAGAGATCAAACATTAAATGCTTTATTAACAGAAATGTCTGGTTTTAATGAAAATGATGGTATCCTTGTTATAGGAGCAACTAATAGGTTAGATACCTTAGACGAAGCACTTCTTCGTCCTGGAAGGTTTGATAGGCAGGTTGAAATTGGTTTACCTGATATTAATGCTAGAAAACATATACTATCATTATACACTCGTTCAAAACCAATTGCTGACGATGTCGATATAGATGCATTAGCCAAATCAACTGTATATTTTAGTGGGGCAATGCTTGAAAATCTTATAAATGAAGCAGCAATATTAACTGCAAATAATAATAAAAGTATTATAGATCAAGAAAGTATAGATAAGGCCTTTTACACAGTTATTGCTGGTGCTCCTAAAGAAGATAGATCTTATATAACAGAAAAAGATAAAGAAATAACAGCATATCATGAAGCAGGCCATGCACTAATGACAAAATTAGTTTTACCTAATCATTATATATCTAAAGTAACTATTATTCCTAGCGTTAGGGGTGCAGGTGGTTTTAATTTAAGCATTCCTAAAGATACACAATTTCAGAATAAATCTGATATTCTTGCTAATATCATGATGTTTTTAGGTGGTAGAGCTGCTGAAGACTTGATTTTTGGAATGGATAATATTACAACTGGGGCAAGCAATGATATTCAAAAAGCATCTACTATGATTTATGAATATATTAATAAATTTGGTATGGATAATGATTTAGGTTTGTTTAGCATGGAGATCCTTGAGCATAATAGTGATTCTAAATTAATAAGTAAATGCCGATCAGAAATAAACAAACTTTATAAGGAAACATATGATTTATTATTAGAAAACAAAAATATTCTTATTAATATTGCTAATGAATTATTAGATAAAGAATCTTTAAATTCTGATGATATAGCTAGAATTTTTAATAGCAGCTATTAATATTTAAATTTGTATTCTAAAAGGACTTCATAATAATTATATGAAGTCCTTTTATTTATTGTTATATAATTGCTTCCTTTACTTGCTTAACTAATAACTTAACCCGGTCTCCTATGAGTTGTATATCTTCTTCTCTAGGACTTCCTTTAAATTCAACCGGTTCTATAAACTCCCAATTCATTCTATGCCTATCCATTATTTCATCCAGCTCTTTTTGAGCACCACCGGACCATCCATAAGAACCAAGCCTAAATGCTTTCCTCCCTTGAACCTTCTTCCTACCCAATTCATCAAGAACTGCTGCCATTGGCGGAAACATTTTATACTCATATGTTGGCATTGCAAGAATTATACCTGTTGATACCCAAGCAGATGCTAATACTGTTCCCCAAGAATCTTCTGGAACCCTATGAATATTATATTTAAAATCTTCATCATCTTCTTCTAATACAGTTATGATATGGTTAACTGCTTTCTCTGTCATACCATACATGGAGCCCCATATTATAGTTATTTCTCGTCTTGCTGGACCTTTTTGATAATTTGCATAGTCTTTATATAAGTTTATAATTGTCTCTGGATTATTCCATAAAAGTCCATGACCTGGTGCAATCATTTTAACAGGAAGCTTTTCGCATTTGTCTATAGCTCTAAGTGTTTGCATTGAAAATGCTGCTACTATATTTGAATAATATCTAACTGCCTCTTTATCAAATTCTATCATCTGTTTTTTTGTTAGTTCTTCACCGAATTTAATTTTTCCATTTTTTCCAAATGCACCAAATGCATCACAAGTAAATAACACTCCAGTAGAAGTATCTAATGTAGCAATAGTATCAGGCCAATGTACATTAGGAATCTCTGCAAAAGTTAAAATATGACCTTTACCAAGATCAATTGTATCACCATCTTTTACACATTGAACTTCTTGAGTATTTCCATAAAATGCTTCTAATAAATCTTTACCCTTTTCACTACATATTATTTTAAAATTAGAATTTATTTTCCTAAAATCTTCAATCCATCCAGAATGATCTGGCTCCATATGATTAATTATCAAATACTCAATTGAAAGCGGATCAATATCTAATTCATCTAACAATACATACAAGTTCTCTGGGATACCGTCCCATCCACATACGCCATCTATAATTGCTGTCTTTTCGCCTTTAATTATATAAGAATTAAGGGCTACACCATTTGGCATTTCCCATAAGCCCTCGAATAATATATTATCGATATCTACTGAAAGTAAATACGTGTTATCAGCTATATTCTTAATGTTCATTGTGCTGTTCTCCTTCTTTTCATAGTTTCTCTATATGAATGCTATTATTGTATCATTAAATATATTTTTTGCAAGTATAAACTATTTATCTCCAACTTTGCTGTAATTATATGATATTCTCCATAGATATATTGAAGCGATCGAAGCATATGGTGAGTATCTTTCTCTATATTTTAAAAACTCTTCCTTTGTAATTTCATCTAATCCATATAAAATCATCATACCCCTGCGTATAGCAATATCATCATAACTTATAATATCAGGTCTTTCCATAGAGTTTAACAAAATCATCTCTGCAGTCCATTTACCAATCCCTTTTAATAACACTAAGGTTTTAATTATTTCGTCATCTGACATGCTATAGAATTTATCTAAATCAAGCTCTTTATCAATTATTGCATTAGCAATACCTAAAATATAGGACGCCTTTCTACTAGACATTCCACACGCACTTATTTCTTCAACTGTCTTATTAATAATATTTTCTGGAGTAATCTCACCTAATGTTTCAATAGTTTTCTTCCATACTGTATGGACAGCTTTTAGTGAGATTTGTTGCCCTATTATAGCATATACCAAAGCTTGAAATAAGTCTGGTATAATTACTCTTTCTATTTTACCTATTTTATTAATTTCTTTTCCTAGTAAAACATCTACTTTCTTAAGATGCTTTATTTCTTTATCACCATATTCTAATATTTTTGTTTTTATA
>DUQJ01000117.1 GCA_012837865.1 Clostridiales bacterium
AATGAAAATTATAACAAAGACATTTTAATAACAATCGAAAATAACGCTGCAAATTATATAGAGGAAGTAAATGTAATAAATGATGAAATAAATAAATTAAAACAGTATAATAGTAAGGGAGTTATAATTTTTCATGACTCATTTGCTTATATAGCTAACAAAGTAGGAATACCTATTATTAAAATGATAGAATTAGAACATGATACATCACTAAGTTCAGGAGAAGTAGCTAATATAATAAATCTAATTAAAGAAAATGATATAAAGATTATATTTAGTGAAGCACAATTTAGCGACAATATACCATCTAAGATAGCATTAGAAACTGATGCAAAAGTCTTTATTATAGATAGCGCCGTTTCGGGAGATGGAAATATAGATTCATATTTAAAATCTATGGGATATAATATTAAAACAATAAAAGAAGCCCTGGAATATGAGAAAGATAATTGATAAAATAAAGTAGGTGGTTAATTTGATAAAAATTCAAAAGAATACAAAGACTGATATAAATGACGCAATTGCATGCGGTTTGCATTGTATTAAAATAGAAGATATATCAGTTAAACTTGGACAACAATTAATAATTGATAAAATCAATCTTCATATTCACTGCGGAAAGATAACGGTGATTATCGGGAAGAATGGTGCAGGTAAATCTACTTTAATTAAGGCTATTATTGGTGAGTACAAGCATAATGGTGCTATTAATTTTACTAATTTAAAAAACAACCAAATAGAAAAGATGACAATAGGATATGTACCACAGCATCTAAAGCTTGATAGGAATACACCTATAAGCGTATATGATTTATTTGCTTCTTATATATCTAATGCCCCAGTATTTCTATTCAGGAAATCAAGTTTATATAATAAAATATTAAAACAATTAGAAGTATTTGATGCAGACAATTTGATTGATAAAAGGATATGTGAATTATCTGGTGGAGAGTTGCAAAGAGTTTTATTATCAATAGCGATTACCCCAATGCCTAATCTATTATTATTGGACGAGCCTATATCTGGAGTAGATAGAAAAGGCATGGAACTCTTTTATAATAATATCAAAAAGATTAGGAATAGATTTGATTTAGCAATGATAATTGTATCTCATGATATAGAGTTTGTTAAAAAATATGCTGACCATGTAATACTGTTAGATAAAACTATAATAAAAGAAGGTAGCCCAGAAGAAGTATTAAATAGTGATGAATATCATGGGATATTTTCGTAGGAGATTATAATGGAGACAATATATAGATTGATAGATTTTATACTACCATTTGAATGGTTAAGTTATAACTTTATGAAAAATGCTTTTATATCAATACTAATTATAACGCCTTTATTTGGACTTACAGGCACAATGATAGTTAATAATAGCATGGCGTTCTTTTCAGATGCTCTTGGCCATTCTGCGCTTACAGGAATAGCATTGGGGGTTATATTAGGGATATCAAATACTAATATATCAATGATAATATTTGCAATACTATTTGCTTATTTATTAAATATGATTAACAGTAAGAATATGGTTTCTACAGATACTGTTATATCAGTATTTTCATCATTTAGTATGGCAATAGGCCTTGTAATACTATCCAGGAATGGAAACTTCACAAAATACTCTAATTTATTAATAGGAGATATATTAAATATATCACCTAATGAGATAATATATTTAATAATTATATTTATAATAACACTATTGTTCTGGTATATTAGCTTTAACAAATTATTATCAATTAGCGTTAACAAATCTTTAGCAAAAAGTAAAAATGTTAATATTAAATTAATAGAGAATATATTTACAATACTTATTGCAATTATTGTAATGCTATCGATTAAATGGGTTGGTATTTTAATTATTAATGCATTATTAATACTTCCCGCTGCTTCTAGCAGAAATATATCAATTAATATGAGGGAATATCATTTGTTTGCTATATTAATATCCGTTTTTTCTGGGATATCTGGACTAGTATTATCATATTATATTAATACAGCAACTGGTCCTACTATTGTAATTATTGCATCTATAATATTCTTTATAACTTTTATGTTTAACATTACAAGTGTAAAAAAACAAAACAAATAAACAAGAATAAGCAAGAAAAACTATATAATACACGGGGGAATATTATGAACAAAGGGATTACATATTTGAAAATTATAATTAATTTTATATTTTTTAT
>DUQJ01000118.1 GCA_012837865.1 Clostridiales bacterium
AGAAGAAGAGTATAAAGCTATAAAAGCTAAACATGATGAAATAAAAAATGAATTAGATTTATATGATAATATTAAATCATATAAAACTAAAATGACAGAAATTATAAAAGATTTTGAAAATTTAGCCCCTACTTCAATTGTTTTTGATAGTATTGATTACAATGATAATATAATGGTGATTACTGGTCTATCATATAATTATACGGATATAGCACAGTTTATGGTTAAAGTTAGAGAATCTGAACATGTTATGGCAACATCATTTTCTCAAGCTGAATTAATGTTTCCTGCAAGAATAGGTATAGAAGTGGATGAATATGCATTCGAAATAGCTATTGCATTATTTGGTTGGGAAGATGATGAAGAACTTGTTGAAGTAGAAGAAGTACCAGCAGAATTAGAAACAGGTGGGGAGGAGTAATTATAATGAAATTAAGCACGAGAGAACAAAATTTATTGTGGATTATTTTAGTTTTTTTAATAGGTTTTTTAGTTTATAATTATTCTTATACACCATTAACAGAAGAGATTGAATCATTAAAGGATAAAAGTAGTAATTTAGAATTTGAAATTGATAAATTACATGGTATTGAATCTTTAATAGTAACAACTAAAAAAGAGATAGTCGAACTTACTAATAAACTTAAAAATGACCATAATGATATACCAGATAGTTGGGATGACGCAGAATTATTATACCATGTAGAGGGTATAATTCCTGATATTGTAACTAGGAAGAATCTTACTTTAAGATTAAATGATGATGAAGATATTGAAGTTGCCTCAGGATTTGTTATATTAGAGATGGTTTCAGAATATGAAGAATTCATGGAAATTTTAGATTTATTGAAAAATCTAAATATCTTAATGAATTAACTAATATATCAATGATTACTGAAAAAGATCAAGATGGTTTTACTACGGGAAATCTTGAAATTAATCTTACATATATGTTCTTCAACAAAAATAGACCTAACTTCTTTGCTGATTATGAATTTATGGATGGTAAGTATAGCAAACCAGATATATTCAAATAAAACTTAATAAATAATAATTACATATATTAAAAAAAATAGAATCTTAAATGATTCTATTTTTTTGTCTTAAAACTTTAAAAGGTGCTTAAAATGTGTTAATATGATTTTTAATACTATTTGAAAGAGAAGGTGTATTATGAAATACAAAAACATTGTTTTATTATCAGATTTGGATGGTACATTGTTACAAGATGATAAAAGATTATCACAGGAGAATATTGATGCTATTAACTATTTTATATCACAGGGAGGTAAATTCGGAGTTGCAACTGGACGAAACCACCATAATGCACTTGAATTTATTCAAGAAGTTTCAACAAATATCCCTTCAATATTTTGCAATGGTGGAGTAGTATATGATATTAATTCCGAGAATTTAATTAAGTATAATACTATTGAACCTAAAAGCATTGTCGGATTCTTGAAACATATTATTAAAGAATTGCCCTATATTATGATTATGGTATATACTGCTGACTATGCTTATACAGTTTCTAATAAAAAGAATGTAAATCAATTAATTTTGGATCAACATGAACCATATGAATTTAAGCCTGTAGAAGACATCCTAGAAAAAGCATGGATTAAGATTCTTTTTTGTGGAAGAGAAGATGAATTAAAAACTATAGAAACAGAAGCTAAGAAATTCGACTTATCTAAACATGTAGCTTTTGTAAATTCAGGTGATATTTATTTTGAATTCGTGCCTAATAATATATCTAAAGGTACAATGCTTAATGAATTAAGAGAAATGATTGGTAAGGACCATAAGTATTACGCTGTTGGAGACTATTATAATGATTTAGAGATGATTGAACAAGCTGATACAGGTATTGCTGTAGATAATGCAGTAGATGACGTTAAAGAGGCTTCTGATTACATTAGTACAAATAATAATGATAGTGCAATAGCAGATGTTATTTATAATATTATTAATAAAACACTTTAGACTTATATAATAAAAATCCAAGTATATGATAAATATCAATCATATACTTGGATTTTATAATTTGAAATATTATATATTAATTTTCGTTAAACACATATTCATTTCCTGGTAAAATTGCATTTAGGAAAATTCCAAGGATTGCAGCAATAGCAAGGCCGGATAATGATATTGTAGCACTTTTAATTGTAAAAGAAATTCCGCCAATACTATCAAAACCAAGTGCACTAACTAGAATAATTGCTGATATAATTAAATTACGACTATTACTCAAATCTACTTTATTCTCTACAATATTTCTAATCCCTATAGCAGAAATCATTCCATATAGTATTAATGATATTCCACCAATAATAGCTGTAGGTATAGTGCTTATAACTGCACTAACAATAGGGAAAAATGATAATATCACTGCAAAGGAAGCGGCAATTCTCATAATCCTAGGATCATATACTTTAGTAAGTGCTAATACTCCTGTATTTTCTCCATATGTAGTATTTGAAGGTCCTCCAAAGAGTGCTGCTAAAGATGTTGCAATACCATCTCCTAATAATGTACGATGTAGACCTGGATCAGCCATATAATTTTTACCTGTTGTTGCACTTATAGCAGATATATCACCAATATGCTCCATCATGCTTGCAAGTGATATAGGTACCATAGTAATAATTGCACTTAATGTTAATGAATTGAATTTTAATAAAGGTTGGAAGGCAAAGCTTTTAGGATTAAGTGGAGATGCTATAACACCACCTATAAAGCCTAGATTAGCTAATTCTTTTACTTGTGTGAAATCTACTTCTTTCATAAATACAGCTACTATATAAGATATAACGATTCCTAATATTATTGGAATAATTTTCATCATTCCTTTACCCCATATATTAAATACAATAATTACTCCTAATGCAACTATTGCAAGTAACCAGTTTTCTGAACAACTACTTATAGCTACAGGAGCTAGGATTAATCCTATAGATATGATAATTGGACCTGTTACAACTGGAGGAAAGAATTTCATTACCTTTTTAATTCCGAAAAGTTTAATAAATCCTGATAAGACTAGATATAGAAGTCCAGCAAAGAAAACACCCGCACATGCGTATGGTAATAATTCTGTATTAGGTAAATTATCTTTTAACTTTGGAGCAACAGCTGCATATCCACCTAAAAATGCAAAGGATGAGCCTAAGAATGCTGGAACTTTAAAACCTGTTATAAAGTGAAATAACAATGTTCCTAAACCTGCCATTAAAAGTGTTGTACTCACATCTAAACCTGTTATAAGGGGAACTAAAACTGTAGCACCAAACATAGCAAAGGTGTGTTGTAGGCCAAGTAGTAGCATCTTATATATGCCAAGCTTTCTAGCATCATAGATACCACTATGGTTAATGTTGTTAGTTTCGTTACTGTTCATAGTATTTGCCTCCTGTTTTTTATTGAATTGTTATCCTTTGAAATAACTAAATAATCTTTCGATATATTACCATATAAGATTGAATTTGTATAGACTTTCTAAAATATTAATGACTATATATTGATTATTAAATCATTTGCCTTTATAATATATCTTTAGGGACATTATAAAGATATTTACTTGGAGGATATATATGCTTAACGAAAACCGGATTAAACTAGACAGACAAATTAATAAAATTACAACATATATATTAATATCAGCAATATTAGTCCTTTTATCATTTGCATCTTTGCAATACAGTCAAATAAAAGATAATAAAGAATCGAAGCAAGTAATTAATATTTTCGGTAAACAAAGAATGTATTTGCAAAAGATGAATAAAGATATTAATTATTTATACATATTGTTAGATAATAAAACTATCTTGGATATCGATATGATTAGAGAACAAGAAATAAATGATATTGTGATTAACAATAAAATAAAAGATATTAATCAATCACAAAATGAGATTACTACAACTTTAAATACCATAAGTAAGGGACAATTGTTTATAAATAATAAACTTATTGATGTTAGTAGGTTTACAAACGGCTCTAATGATGATATTAAAAAGATTAGAACTATGTGGTCAAAGTTTTTAGCCCATAAGGATTTAACAATTGACTATCTTTATGAAAACATAGAAAACCATAATGATATGACTTCTATTATATCAACAATAAGAGAATTGAATGAAGAAAATATTGAAATTTATAACCAGATTGAAAAGATTCAAAACAAAATTATTACCGAATCTGTAAGAATAGCTCGTAGTAAAGAATATATAGCCTATATTTTTATTATGATTTTAATTATTACAATTTTCATATCAGCTATTCAACTAAAAAAAGTTAAAAATATAATTCTACAACTTCATGATATTACTTTATTAATAGAAAACATGAATAATAATTACTCTTTTGATGAAAATATGGAATTTATATATAATACATTTTCAAAGTATGTTCCATATAATTATATAGGGATAGCACTATTAGATGAAAAGAAGGAAAACCTAATTGTAAGGCATGGAGTTTCCGACCATACTATTATAGGATTACCTGAAAGAATGCTTAACCTTGTTACACCTGTAAAAGATACTAGCTTAGATAAAATATTATCTCAATCTAAGCCAAGAGTTATTAATGATTTAGAAAAACATTTAAATGAAAAGCCATATAAAGAATATAATGATATTATATATGAAGCTGGAATTAGATCATCTATTACTCTACCTTTAGATATTGGTGATGAATCAATAGGTGTTATATTTTTCTCATGTAACAGAACAAACGTATATAAACCAGAACATGTTAAATTTCTAAGTACAATTGAAAACAGTATTGCAATAAGTATGAAGCAAAATATATATAAAAATGAACTTTTATTAAGTAGCATTATTGCTCTTGCTAAAATGGTTGAAGCTAGAGATGAAGAAACAGGTGACCATTTAAATAGAATGAAGTTTTATTCTAAAATGATTGCAGAGTTATTATATTATAAAAAAGAATATATAAAAGAAATTGATAATAATTTTATAAAAAACATAGAAAAGTTTAGCCCCCTTCATGATATTGGCAAGGTAAGGATTAGGGATGATATTTTACTTAAACCAGGAAAATTAACAGTAGATGAGTTTAATGAGATGAAAAACCATACTATATATGGTGTTGAGATTCTAAAAGTTTTAGATATTAATACAATAAGAAGTGGTAAAAATTATTTTAGCATGGCAAAGGATATTGTAGAATCACATCATGAGAAATGGGATGGTAGTGGATATCCTAATGGTAAGGCAGGTGAAGATATACCCCTATCTGCTAGAATAGTAACGATGGCTGATATATTTGATGCATTTACAAGTGAACGACCATATAAGAAGGCATTTTCATTTGATAAAGCTTATGAATATATCATAGATAATAAGGGCAAAATATTTGATCCAATTATTGCAGATATATTTATAGAAAACAAGGGAATATTTAGAAAGATGCATGATGAATTTAAATTAATTCAAATGAAATGATAACAATGTACTAGATAATACATCTTCTATATATATAAGGGTAAAAAGGCTTGCAATCATTGTGTTAATTTGGTATAATATTTTTGATAAATTAAAATGTCGTTTAAGAAAGGAGTGGACCGGGGTCCACTCCTTATGTTTGCATAAGGATAAAATAAAACATGAAAGTAGGTATTTTGTGAGTAAGGCAGAAAAATATGAAGCTAAAACAGAAAAATTATTAGAAACTATTATTGCAGATAATAATTTTGAATTAGTAGATGTTGAATATGTAAAAGAACATGGCAGTTGGTTCTTAAGGACATATATAGATAAAGACGGAGGAATAACTATTGATGATTGTGAATTAGTAAGCAGAGCATTAAGCGACTTATTAGATGACAATGATTTTATAGAAGATTCATATATATTAGAAGTTAGTTCCCCGGGTTTAGGTCGTCAATTAAAAAAAGATAGAGATTTTGCTAAAAATATTGGTGAAGAAGTAGATATTAAATTGTATAGAGCTATTAATAAGAATAAGGAAATCACAGGTATTTTAATTAATTATGATAAAGATAAAATTACATTAGAATTAAAGGAAGAAGAAATAATTGAGATTTTAAGAAGTGAAATAGCTATGGTTAGATTAACATTTGATTTTTAATTAGGAGGGCAAGAGAAAAGATGGAGACTGGTAAAGAGCTAATACAAGCATTAAGCCAAATTGAAAAAGAAAAGAATATTAGCAAAGAAGTTCTGTTAGAAGCATTAGAAAATTCGTTGTTAGCAGCATGTAAAAATAATTTCGGTAGATCAGATAATATTTTAGTTGAAATCAACAAAGAAACTGGTGATGTAAAAGTTTTTGCACAAAAAGAAATAGTAGAAGAGGTTACAGATGAAACTAATGAAATATCATTAGAAGATGGCACTGAGATTGATGTTAATAATAATATAGGAGATATTGTTAATATAGAAGTAACTCCTAAGAATTTTGGTAGGATTGCAGCTCAGAAAGCAAAACAAGCCATTATTCAAAAGATTCGTGAAGAAGAACGTAAAGTATTATTTCAAGAATACAGTACAAAAGAAAAAGATGTAGTAACTGGCATTGTTCAAAGATATGTAGGGAATAATATAAGTATAAACTTGGGTAAAGTTGATGCAATGCTTACTGAGAATGAACAAGTTCGTGGAGAATATTTTCAACCAACTGATAGAATTAAATTATATATTCTAGAAGTTAAAGAAACAACTAAAGGACCAAGAATAACTGTGTCAAGAAGCCATCCTGAATTGGTTAAAAGATTATTTGAATCTGAGGTAGCTGAAATCCAAGATGGAGTTGTTGAAATAATGAATATCGCTCGTGAACCAGGTTCTAGGACTAAAATTGCTGTAAGAAGTCATAACCCATATGTAGATCCAGTTGGAGCTTGTGTTGGAATGAATGGCTCAAGAGTGAATGCAATAGTGAATGAACTTAGGGGCGAAAAAATTGATGTTATTAGTTGGAGCGAAGAACCAGCGAGATTAATTGAAAATGCCTTAAGTCCTTCAAAAGTAATATCTGTTGAAGTTGATGAAGAAGAAAGAAGTGCAATTGTTATAGTACCTGATTATCAATTATCTTTAGCGATTGGTAAAGAAGGTCAAAATGCTAGATTATCAGCAAAGTTAACAGGTTATAGAATAGATATCAAGAGTGATTATCAAATTTAAAGGAAGTGGTAATATTGGCAAAAAAGGTACCATTACGAGTATGTACTGGTTGTGCAGAATTAAAAAACAAAAAAGAACTAATTCGAGTTGTTAAAACCTCTGATGGCCTAGTAACAATTGATAGAACAGGTAAGTTAAATGGAAGAGGTGCTTATATTTGTAATGATATTTTATGTTTGCAAAAAGCTATAAGTTCTAAAGGGATTGAACGATCTTTAAAAATCAATATGCCTAAAGAATTAATAATAACCTTAGAAAAGGAGTTGAGTTTACTTGAATCCAAGTAAGGTATATGGTTTAATCGGTATTGGAATGAAATCGAATAATGTAGTTAGTGGTGAATTTTCAACAGAAAAGGCAGTAAAACAAAAAAAAGCCCAAATAGTAATTGTCGCCAATGATGCGTCGGATAATACGAAGAAAATGTTTACCAATATGTGTACTTACTATAAAGTTCCAATATATATTTTTGGTGAAAAAAGCGAGTTAGCTCATGCGATGGGAAAAGAAATGAGATCTTCTTTAGCATTGCTTGATAAAGGCTTAGCTGATGCAATTGAAAAGCAACTAAAAACAGTGGTTTAATTAAATGGAGGTAGTAAGTATGACAAAAAAAATGAAAGTATTTGAAGTTAAGAATTTAATAAATGAAAAATCTAATGGTAATTTAAATATAGAAAGTAAAGATATTCAGAAATATTTAGAAAAGGAAAAAGGCCTCAAGAAAAGTCATAGTAGTAATTTAATTGGTGATGAAATTGATTATGTTGTGAATCATTTTATTAAAAAACCAAAACAAGATAATGTAAAACAGCAAAATGATAGAGTAATAAGGCCGAATAATATGAAAACAGAAAACGAAAATAAACAACAGAGTCAAGCTACATCACCGACTCAACAACGTCCTCCATACCAACAGCGTACAGATGGACAAAGACCACCGACTCAACAGCGTTCCCCATACCAACAGCGTACAGATGGACAACGTCCTCCATACCAACAGCGTACAGACGGTCAACGTCCTCCTTACCAACAACGTACAGATGGTCAAAGACCACCGACTCAACAACGTACAGATGGCCAACGTCCACCATACCAACAGCGTACAGATGGTCAAAGGGCACCATACCAACAACGTACAGATGGCCAACGTCCACCATACCAACAGCGTACAGATGGTCAAAGGCCACCATACCAACAGCGTACAGATGGCCAACGTCCACCATACCAACAGCGTACAGATGGTCAAAGGCCACCATACCAACAACGTACAGATGGTCAAAGGCCACCATACCAACAACGTACAGATGGTCAAAGGCCACCATACCAACAACGTACAGATGGTC
>DUQJ01000119.1 GCA_012837865.1 Clostridiales bacterium
AGCTCCACGAGGTATTCGGAAAATGATTTTTGTGTTTCATTTTTAAATACCCTACTTAAATAACTAGAATTAATATAAAATTGTTTTGCAAGAGAAGATAAAGAGATGGTATCATCATCATAATTAGATTCAAGATATTTTATAATTTGGGCCACAACATCATTAGACTTATGTTTGTTTGTTTTTTTCATTAAATCACATGCTTTTGAAACAATGTTCATAATATATTTTTCTATATCCGAATAAAGTTGTAAGTTAACCAAACTAGAGTAAGATAAGTTAATAAAATTCAAAGAAGTTAAAGGAATACCATTTTGGGTTAGTATATACACGATTTTTGAAGAAATATCAATTACTAGAAGCTTTGTACTGCTTAAATCGTGAATCTCCTCTTGTAAAGTGGAATAAAGTAATTTTGAAGTAATTTCAGTAGCTTGTTTTTTAAGTCCAAGTTTAACGAGCACATCTAGGTCTTCTAATGGATTATTATTTCCCTTAGAAGATAAATTTTCTTGGGTAGAGTAGAGTACAATATTTTCATTTAATGCATAGCAAAGTTTAAGTGAATGTTTTGCTTGGTCATAAGATGTAGAGATGTCTGTAATTTGCCAGACAATATTACCGATTCCACAATAAACATTGGTATGAATATTGGATTGAAAGTAAAGGGTAATATGCTCACTTATTTCGGGTAGATATACAGAAGGGTCATTATTGAGCAATACAATATTATTATGGGTATCCTTAAATACATATAAGTTTTTATTGAAAACAAAGGTTTCTGTAATATAGGAAATGCAATTTTGTATAATTATTTGTTTTTTAATAGTTGTATACTTTAGGGGATCAAAAAAAATATTAATGACAGATACTTGTATAGGAGTATCTGTAGGGTTTAAAATAATATTATGAATATCCATACCTTCAGTAATGTGGATATTATTTAAATTAGCATTTATAAGATCATTTAAAAATTTATTTCGAAGCTCATCAATATTGTTTTGTATATACTTAAAAGAAGTTTCTAAGTAAAGGAGTCTCTTGCGGTTTTTATATATTTTTTCTTGTAAATTCCATAGTATGTTGGTAATCAAATCTGGATCAATAGGTTTTAGAATAAAATCGGAAATTCCTATAGAAACAGACTGTTGAGCATATTCGAATTGTTCATGGGCAGTTAGGATAATAATATTAATATCAATATGGCGTTCTAAAATTTGCTTACTAAGCTCTATACCATCCATATAGGGCATTTGAATATCTGTTAAAACAATATCTGGTTTGAGGTCATCTATTAAATCCAAGGCTTCTATACCACAATTAGCTTCCCCGACAACTTCCATATTTAATTGTTCCCACTGGATACATAGCTTAAGGAGATTAATTATATTCTGCTCATCATCAACGAGTATTACTTTTAATAAATTATTCATGATCCACCTCTTTAATTGGTATTTTCAATGTAATGGATGTGCCTTCGAATGGCTTGCTTTGTATTTCATAAAGATCGGTAGCTCCGTAATATAATTTGAGGCGTGCAATAGTGCCGCGTAAGCCGAAGCTAGCTGTATTCTCATCTAAATAATCAGTTGTTATATATGTAATTTGATCTGGAGACATTCCAAGTCCATTATCTGCAACCGTAACATATAGTAAATCATTCTTTATTGTTGAACTAATAATAATAGTGCCTATTTCTCCGCTAGGCTTAATGCCATGATTAATGCAATTTTCAACAAGGGGTTGAAGGGTGTTTTTTAGAATTGGAATGTTTAGCGTGTTGGGGCATAAGTCGTATTGATCACAAATAATATTCCCATATCTTAACTTTTGCAATGAGAGATATTCCAGGGTCATTTTAATTTCCTCTTCAAATAAGAGAATTTCATTTCCTTTATTTAAACTAACTTTATAAAACTGGCCAAGGGATAGAATTGCCTGGTAAGCCTCTAAATTATTATTGGAAAGAGCCAAATAACCAATGCTATCCAAAGTATTATATAAAAAATGAGGATTTATTTGCTCATTTAAAATATCTAATTCAAATTTCCTTTTTTGTTTTTCCGACCTTATTTCATTTTCAATCATCTTTTTAATTTCTATAACCATAATATTATAGGTATCCTTTAGCTCACCAATCTCATCATTGCCAGTTGGAATATTAACGGTTTCAAATATTCCTCTCCTAGCCCCTACCATTGAATGGATCAATTTTTTAATAGGGGTAGTTACAACTTTGGCAGTAAAAAAAGAAGAAATAATAAAAACAATAATCGAGAAAATGATAAGAATAATTAATAAAACATTAAATGCGTGAGTTGTTTGGCTAAAGATATTAATAGGTGTATAGCTCACAATTGTCCAATTATATTGGGGAATTTCTGATGATAATACAAAATATTTATGACCATTAATTTTTTGTATTTTTCCGGCCTTATAATCAAAGGCATCCCCTGCTAAAGAAAAATCATTGTGTTGGCTATTTTTTATAATTACATTTTCTGATTCGTCTAGTAAGATAAAAGAGGTTCCATATTTGGATTGTGTATCTTTTGTGTTAAATAAAAAGAAATCCTGGGAAGTATTAATAATTAATAGGCCTATAGGGGTAATATCTTCTATATCATAGAGAATGCGAATCATAGAAATTGTATTTTTACCTGAAGTTGATCTTAGTGTTCCCCCGGCATTAATGTTAATTAAATATTTGCCTTTGGCATCAACAACTTCTTTAAACCAAGGGGTATCTTGGATTTTTTCTATTGAAGAAAAAGTAACTTCTCTAGAAGTATTGATACTGTTATTATCAAAATCATAAATAAAAATAGATTCCATAAAAGGGAATATAACATAAAGCTGGGTAAACCTTTGATTAAGGACACTCCTATAGGGCATATTGTGTTGAGAACTTTTCAGATATTCCCTTACATAAGGGTCTAAAATAATTATTTTTGAAATATTATTAATGCTATCAATATTAGATTCAATATTAGATTTCATGATATCTATAGATTGCAAAGCTCCTTCGTGAAGTTGGTTTACTTTTTGAGAATTCATAACATATAAAGATGTACCTATACCAATTAGAACATACACAACTAAGAAAGAAGTAAAAACAAATATTATTTTAAATTTGAGAGAAAGATTTAAAAAAAACTTTTTAAGTAGTTGTAATAATTGATTATAAGACATTATAAACCACTCCTTAAAATATGATTGACTAAATGTTATTGAAATTAGTAGTACAATCATAATATTGTGGCGTAATTGTACATTCCTAATTATAACAGATTTTAATGGATATTTAAATTGCACAAAGAAATATTGGTGATTAAGTAGAATATATGCATAATATATGTAAAGGAATTACACCTTTAAATAAGTATACCATAGTACAATTGAATTATAAGAGATTAACAATTATTTTAAAATACTAGGAGGTCTTATTATGAAGTTAGTTAGTCGAAAAGTATTAACTATTATGCTAAGTTTGGTTATGTTGGCAGGAGTAGCAGGATGCGGTAAAAGTGAAAGTAAACCTGAAAAACAAGAGGGAAAAGACAAAGTAGAAGTATCGCAAAATGTAAAAAAAGAAGAAGTTACCTTAGACTTTTGGCATATTTGGGGTGCAGAAACAGATGCCTCTTATAGTGCAGCAAAAAAGGTAATATTAGATTTTCAAGACGAATATCCACATATAAGGATCAATGTAGATACAACAGAAAATGAAGCATATAAAACAAAAATTAAAGCCGCCGCCGCCAATGAGATCCCAGATGTTTTTTCAACATGGGGTGGTGGATTTTCAAAACCATTTATTGATGGAGGGCGAGTTCTTCAAATTGATGAGTATTTAAATGATGGTACAAAAGATAGGATGGTTGGTGGGGCACTTACAAATGTAACATACGACGGTAAAATATATGGGATGACTTTTGGTTTATCAAATGGTGCGATGTTTGTCAACAAGGCGCTTTTTGAAGAACATAATGTAAAGATTCCAGAAACATATAGTGAATTGATAGAAGCAGTGACAGTATTTAGGGAAAAAGGTATTACACCAATGAGTGTGTCGGGTAAAGATGTTTGGACATTAGCAATGTATTTCGATGCAATGGCACTGAAAGCAGCTGGCCATGATAATGTTACAAAAACCTTGATGAAACAAGGTAGTTTCAAAGATCCTGGATTTTTAAATGCAGCTACTAAATTTGCAGAGTTGGTTTCTCTTGGGGCATTTTCAAAAGATGCAGCAGGACTTTCTAAGGATGAATCTGATATACCATTTTTAGAAGGCCAAATACCAATGCTCTTTAATGGTAGTTGGACGGCTGGGACAGTGGTTAGGGAAGATTCTAAAATAGGAGGCAATGTTATTCCAATAGGGTTCCCAGTGTTTGAAGATGGGGAAAGTAATAAAAACCAATTTACAGGTGGAGCTGTTGACGCAATTATGGTTAATGCAGAAACAAAACATCAAGAAGAAGCTGTTTTATTCCAAAAGTATTTTTGTGAAAATATGGCTAGGGAAACGTATCTTGCAGGAGCATATTTGCCAGCTTGGAAAGTTGAAGTTGATGAATCGGATATTAATCCAGTAATGGTGCAATTGGCTAAGCTAACTAGTGAGGCAGAATCCTTCACACTTTGGTGGGATACTTTATTAGAAGGCCAAGATACGCAAGTTTATCTTAATGCACTTCAGGAATTGTTTTTAGGGGATTTAACTCCGGAGCAGTTTATTGATAAATTAGAAGAAATCTATCAATAAACTCCGGAAAATAATAAGCGGCCATCTTATCAACTAAGATTGCTCGCTTATTACAAGTAAAAATTACTAGAAAGGTGATGTATATGG
>DUQJ01000009.1 GCA_012837865.1 Clostridiales bacterium
TCTATTTCAAAAGAATCTTTTAGAAAAGATTCTTCCATAGTTTTTTTACCTAATATATATCCAAGATAAAATGCTATCGAAGTTATAATAAAAAATGTTCCTAATAATGCCATAATAATAAGTTTTTATATGTTTTGTGTAATAGTAGTTTTAATGAGTAATTCTAAGTAAAAAAAGAAAGTAAGTGAGGAAAAATATCCAAACTTACTCTCTTTTTAAAATTATTACATACTTCTTGTCAATATAGATTCATTGAATTCTAATTCAATTTCTTTACTCATGTAATTTACTTCATCATGAGTTCTCAAATCCATATCTTCCTTTTCTGTTGCACTGAAATATACAGCTCTATACTGTACTTTTCCATTACTATCAAGAATTAATTCACCTGCATCAGGACTACCTTCTCCAAAGCGAATTACTTGAGAATTAGCATAGTCATCCATAGTCTTTAGACCTGCTGATATACTATACTTTTGCTTATCTGTAAGAATTGGTTCATTACTGATAATTCTATACAAGCAAGCATTTGGAAATTTTCTAAGTTGAACTTCTACAGATTCAATAGTTGAATTTTCAGGGACATCAAGAAAAGCTACATTAGTTCTAACAGAAGTAAATTTTTGTTCTTCAAAACCAAAGTCTTGCATACTAAAAATATTATCTTGCTTATCAGAGCTTACAGACTTTGTTGGGTATTTAGAGATTGTCTCTATAGTCTGTTTTAAAACTGCTGTTTTAGTTCCTGCTTTTTGAAAGTTACTAACTTTTACTTCTTCTACTACTAATGCTGATTTAATTACTTCTGTACTTACTGCATTGTTTGTTGCCATAATAATAAATGTTTAAAAAATGATTAAATAAATGTTTGAATATTTGTACATGCTGATTATGATTGTCTATCTAATAGGATATATTATAGTATATCATAATGGGCAATTGTAGTTTACACCTAAAACTATTTTTCAATAGAAACTGGTGTCCTCACTAACTTGGAATGTTATTGAGTTTTTAAAACGTTAGTGGTAAGGCTAAGAACATTCACCATTATCATTTAACTTTCCAAAATAATCACTTCCAAAATTTACGGAACAATAAGTTCCTTCATCTGTTGTGTTTATCTCTTCAATTGAATAACCATCCCACGCCCCTAAATATTCAGCTCTTGATTTAGCGTATTCAATGCCTTTGTCTGTTGTAATAATTAAACCAGCTTCCTCGTAGTTGGTTACGAATTTTATTAAATATGTTTTCATTTCATTTAATTTAATGGTTGTGTTTTTGCTATTTAAAAAAATGCAGGCTTGCTATTCATCCTGCTTCTCAAAATTATATGAAGATATAGCTTCACTGAACACTTTAAACGTGTCTGAGCATTATATAAACTAAAGTGCACTGCTTATATAATTCTAAGTTGTGCTTTAACGCTTCTCAGCTATATCTTTATGTTATTTGAAGTTTACTTTCATAATATTCTTCATTATTATCGTATTCTTCTTGTGAAGATGCTTGGTTATTAGGATTATCTATATTAGTCCAATGCTCAAGTCTTTTTATTTCTTCATCAGTTAATTGTAGATATTCTTCCCAAGTAAGAAATTTTGTATTAGCCATAATAATATAAGTTTTATTGTTTGTAATCAAATTGAAAAGCAGTTAGCTAATATATTAATAGAAACTAACTGCTTACCTATATATAGGACTATAGGATTTAATTGTATTTTTACTTATTAATATAATATTGAATCTCTCTGATTATAGATGATATAATACCTATAGAGACTAATATTAGAAATAGTGAAAGTATAAGTTTAATCATAACTATAATTTTTAGAAAGTTATTAAAAAGGCTATACTACTTTAAGAAGTTTATTTGATAATTAGGGTAAAGTGTGATATATGGGGGTGAGTTGACAGCAACACACACTCAATCAGACACTTATAATCATTATATGAAGTAAAACTTCAGCCTAATTACTTAAAATAGGGAATAAATCCCTTATTATCCCATATTAGTGAGGGATTGACTTGAGAAATTTATGTTTTAACTTCATATTTAGAACTTATTCAGGGTAATAGCCTAAGATAAATCTAAATATGTTACTCTAAGAGGCTTAAGATAGCATATATATCTCCTATAATCCAGTATTAGTGAGGGATTGACTATAGATAGCCTATGTAATAAAAAAGATAGCGGATAATAGTATTTGGAAATATTATTTGCCCATACAGGAATATTCTACTATACCACTAAGATTTAATATTATAAACCTATGTCTAACAGTATTTCCTAAATACATCCCCACATAAGCTTCTACTAACAGCCTATACATATTATTATAGGGTAATGATAAGTTTATTATAAGTGGCTAAGGATATTTCCTAATAGTATTCCAAAATAAAACCCTTAAACTATTTCCTAATATAAGGTCAAGTTTAAGGGTATGATTAAAAGTATGATGGATATATTTTACAGTCTCAAAAAGTATTTTTTCCAACTTAAAGAAAAAAAAGAACCAAAAAAAAGAAAAGTTTTACTTACGCAGTAAGTAAGACACAATATCTCCTGGGTTTGCTTCCGTGACAAAGCTAAGGTTTTCCAATGACATAGCACACTTATAGGAAGTTAAAAGATTATACAATACATATAATTAATATTAAATAAGCCATTATATGATATAATTACATGTATTTAGAGCTAAGTTTAAAAAAGACCACAATAGAGGTAATTCCTCTACTATGGTCTATAATCTATAGTTCTTTTACTAATATAGCTATAGGTTCAGGTATGATATCTAGCTCAACATATCCAAGTTCTATGAACTCATCTATTTGCTTATTCATATCTTCCATACTTGTACATTCAAAGATATGTACTAAGTCTTCTTTTTCTTCAAAGATAAAGGTTGCTTCTACTAATACTATTTCATTAGTTTCAATAGTTTCTTTATCTTTACTACTTGCACAACTAATAGTAATACTCATTATAAGTATTACTATTATTAAACCTAATGTATAAAATCTATTGTTCTTCATAATCTTATTTGTTTATTATTAAATTGATAAAGCAGTTTATACACATGCTAAGGTGTTGTTAGTTAGATAGAGAATGAAACCTCTTTGTATCTAACAAGGAAATACTTTTGATATGGTTCTTTACCTTCAGGAGTAATAGTTCCTTCATCTTTCAGAGCCACATCACTAAGTGATGGGTTTGTAGATATTGCTTGCAGAACTTCTTCTGCAGCTACTATCATAACTCTTGAGTCTTTGTCAAAAGCTTTGTGCCAAACTGTTTCAGATTCAGAATTTTCGCTAATAACTTTCTGGAAGTTAATAGACGCAAGATTAAGCTGTTGTTTGATTTGTGTAATAGTCATAATTATTTAGGCTTGCTCTGTCCTATCAGAGTTTAGTTAAGTGTAGCAGTCGCCTTATATTACTACACTGTAAATAATTAATTAAGTAATGTCAGAATTTGTGAGGGATTGACCCCTGTTGTATTTTATTCTTAGAATATATATCTAAGTACAAAGTACAGAAAGTCAACACAACATAGTACAAACAAAGTAGTCATGTAGATATATATTAATATCTGCCGAGAAAAATAATTCCTACCTTTCTTGGGGGGAACTACTTTTGTTTGTCAGAATTAGCGGGGGATTGATATAAGAAGGTCCACGCTTACATAACCTCTCTCTTTATATTTATTTTGTCAAAAAATTTTTTTCTCTTATATATCATAATACATAACTACATTAAAGATTTATCTTAAATTACTTTCATATTAAAGATTAAAGTTGTACTTTTGAACCATACAGAGTTTTATATATAAATAAAATATTTTATGGGAATAATAAAGAAGATTATCTCAGTACCAAGAGAGCAGTATTTTATACAACATCTTTCTATAATTAATCCAATGTTACCTGTTAAGCTAACACCTAAAGAAATAGAAGTCTTAGGTTCTTTCATGTCTTTGAAAGGTGATATTGTAGATGAAGATAGATTTGGTACTACATGTAGAAAGATTGTAAAGGAAAGATTAAGTCTTTCTGATGGTGGACTAGGAAATTATATAAAGGCTTTAAAAGATAAGGGTTTTATATATGTAGCAAATGAAGGAAACTTAACTATACAGGAAGTTTTATTAGCAGATGAAAATAATCAGAGTTATCTATTTAAAATTGTAGAAGAATGAAAGATAATATTACAGAAGAAGTAAAAAAGAAACTTGAAGAATTAAGAGATAAATTAGATTCAGAAAAAACTTCTGAACCTAAGCCAGGTGGAACACAACTAACATTAGAATTTAAAGAAGATTTTTAAATTATGAGATATTCAGCAGAGGAAGTATTTAATAAGTTTATAAAAGAAGGATTACCTGAAGAATATAAACATCTTCCAAAAGAAACTTTAAAAAGTATCTGTTATACACCATTTGCA